>CAYZDB010000048.1:0-13748 GCA_964476985.1 uncultured Acidobacteriota bacterium
GGGGTAGCCCACTTCGGGCCGCGAGATTGTCGACCAAGCAGGCGCACCCCGGTTCTTTGTACGCCCGTATCCCCCGCGTCGTCAACGCTTACGCGACGGGTCGCAGCGTTATCCGCCGGTTTGGGGTGCGGCTTTGACCGCTAAGCGCGCGCGGTCATCGCCGCGCACCCGGCGGGCGGTACGCGCTCTACCGGGAGCGTGCGGACGAGCGCGCGCGGGACGCCGGGCCGGGCAGGCCGGCCTGCCGGAGGCACTCCGGGCACCAGTACGTGCTGCGCTGCGCCTGGGTCCGCCGCGCCACGGCCGCGCCGCACCGCGGGCACGGCTCGCCTTCCCGCTCGTAGACCGCGAGGAAACTCTGGTACGACCCCGTCAGCCCGTGCGCGTCCTGGAAGTCCGAGAAGGTCGTGCCGCAGGCCTCGATCGCCGCGGCCAGGACGGCGCGCGTCGCGGCGTGGAGCCGTCCGATTTCCTCGCGCTTCAGGCGGCCTGCGGCGCGGAAGGGGGAGAGCCGCGCGTGCCAGAGAATCTCGGAGGCGTAGATGTTGCCGATCCCGACCAGCCGGTCCTGGCGCAGCAGCCAGGTCTTGAGCGGCTGGGGGCTGCCCTGCAGCAGCGCGGCGAGGCACTCGGGCGTGAACGCCTCCTCGGTGGGATCGACCGCGGGGGGCGCCGCCTCGTCCAGCGCGCGCAGCCACTCGAAGGTCCCGAAGCGGCGCGGGTCGATGAACGAGACCACGCCGCGGTCGAGCACGAGTTCCGCGCGCACGTGCGCGCGCGGGGCGTCGGCCGGCGGGCCGTCACCGAACACCAGCCGGCCGGTCATCCTCAGGTGGACGGCCAACCAGAGGGCGTCGCCCTCCACCGCACTCCGGGCCACGGCTGCCGCGGTCCCGGCCCCTTCCGCCGCCACCGGCAGCAGCTCGATCAGCACGCGCTTGCCGACCCGGAGCACCCGCCCGACCCGGCGCTCCGCCAGGCGCACGCCGGGCCGCGCCAGCTTCGCGCGGTCGTGGATCAGCAGGCGCGCGACTCGCCGGCCCGCGACCAGCGGGGCGAGCTGGCGGGCGACGGTCTCGACCTCGGGGAGTTCGGGCACGCGCCGCTCACTTCTTCTTGGAGAAGTTTCGCTCGAACCAGTTGGGCTTCTTCTCGCCGGCGGCCGGCGTGTCTTCCTTGGCTTCCTTGCTGGGCGGAGCCGCCTTCTGCTCCGCGGCCGCGCGTTCCTTCTCCCTGCGCTCCCGCGACTGGTCCGGGGCCGCCCCGGCGTGGCGCGAGCCGTACCAGTGGCGCGCGCCGGTCAGGTGGTAGTCCTGCTTGGTCCCCTTCAGCTCGACCCCGACCCCGATCCAGTCGTAGACCGCCAGCACGTCGCCGTGGGCGCTCTTCCCTTGGACCGTCATGCACGCCTGCAGCTCGATCCTGTCGCTCGCGACCAGCAGGTCCCGGATCTCGATCCGATCGTTTCCGTAGACCAGGCCGGTCTTCCCCTGGACGTCCTGGACCTCGAGGATCCGCTCGCCGATCTTCGGCAGCGGCTTCTTCGCGGTGAGGAACAGCACCAGCGGCGCCGAGTCGCGCATCTTGAAGGCCAGGTCGCCGCGGAACATCTCGGCGTCCTTGAACCCGAACGCCCCCCGCGGCGCGTCCAGCTCCGCCCACCAGCCCGGTGTGGTCTTCCCGTCCGCGGCCTGTCCGGCGACGTCGAAGCCGGAGAGCTTGATCTGCATCCCGTCGATCGCGAAGCGCTGAGCCAGCATGTCGCCCTGGCTGATCGGGACGGTCGCCTCGACCTTCCCGGTCATGGCCAGCGTGCCCGCGTCGAGCGCCAGCCCCTCGGTCGCGAGCGTCACCTTCCCCTCGCCCGAGCTGCCCCGTGTGGTCGCCTTCAGACGGGCGTCCAGGCGCGCCGATCCGCCCTTGAGCCGGATCCCCGCACCGGCCGGGATCAGGTAGTTGGCGCGGGTCAGATCCTTGGCGTGGACGTCGTCCAGCTCCAGTTCCAGATCGCCGTCCGGGATCGTGTCGCTGATCAGGTCGTCGTCGGACGAGACGTGGAGCCGCAACCGCTTGCCGACCGCCGCGTCCGGCGTCGAGGTCGCGAGTCCGATCCCGAAGTCGTTCAGCAGCAGTTCGAGGTCGAGCCGGGGGTGGCCCGGCCCCTCCACCACCTTGACCTGGACGTCGGCCTTCCCCTCCGCCCGGTAGACCAGGAAGTTGACGGCCAGCTGGTCGGTCTTCATCGAGAGCGTGGAGCCGGGCCGCAGCTGGCCCTGCTCGATCAACAGATCGGCCGCGGCCCGGCGCGCGCTGCCGTCGAAGGACAGCCACGAGACGTGGCGGAACAGGTGGTTGAGCAGCGGCGCGCCGGCCCCGGTGGTCGCCTCGAGCTGCACGCGCCCGGAGAGGTAGGGCCGGAACTTGAGCCCCTTGTTCTCGCCGTAGTCGTAGCGCGCGATGTCGACCTCGGCGCTCAGCTTGCCGTCGTCCACGACCGGCTTCCCGCCGGCCGCGACCTGCAGCGCCGGGTACTCGACCCAGGTCCCGTCCAGCTCCAGCCAGCGCCCCGGCCCGATCGAGAGCCCGCCGCCGGCGGAGCCGGGCCCGGTGACCCGGAAGTCGTCGATCCAGACCTCGCGCACGTCCTCGACGCGGCAGCTCGTGACCGAGACGCCCCACTTCGGGACCTTCGGGACCTTGGTGGGATCGCGCAGCGAGTCCTTGTAGTCCAGCCCCTCGATCGGCGGGACGTAGGCTTCCTTGTCCTTCAGCTCCTCGATCGTCACCGGGCGGCGGCGCATCCGGAACTCGGCGCCGCGGACGTCGGCGCGCACGATGTTCACCGTCTTCCACAGGAGCGGCAGCGGGTTGACCAGCGCGCGGACCCAGTCGCCCTGGGCCTCGATCTGGCTGCGCGTGGCCTGGCTGCGGATCCGGAACCCCTTGACCACCGCGTGCCCCGGGAAGAGCGTGTACGCGCTCTCGTAGTGCACCTTCAGCTTCTCGGGGCGCTTGTTGAGCAGCCGCTCGACCGTGCCGGCGCGCAGCATCACGTTGCCGACGACGAGGTAGACGACCTCCAGGCCGACGATCACCGCGAGGACGATCGCGAGGATCCGGACGGTGCGCCGCCCGAGGCGTGCGATGAGGCCCATCGGAGTCCCTCTCCCCCGCGCGCGGGCGGCCTGCCCGGCCCGGCGGTGCGCAGCCTACCCCCGCCGCGGACCGCTTGCTACGGGCACCGCGCGGCCCGCGGCCCGGATCAGCGCAGGTACGACCCGAGCAGCCCCCTCAGGTTGAAGACGTCCGCCGGATCGACCGTCTCGGCCAGGATCCCGGCGGCCATGGAGCGCAGCCAGGGGCTGCGGCTCGCGCGCCGGAAGACCAGCTCGCACACCCGGGGGTGCGCCATCCACGCCGCGGCCCGCTCGTACCCACGGAACCGCGGCCGCAGCTCGTGCTCGATCCGCCGCGCGTAGGCGGCGAGCATCGTCGGCCGGCCGTGGGCGAGCGCCGCGTCGGCCGCCTCCGCCGCCAGCTCCCCGGTTTCCATCGCCTTGCCGATCCCCTCGCCGGTGAGGTCGTACGTCGAGCCGACGACCTCGCCGACGCCGGCGACGCCGGCCGGGCCCAGGGCGTGCGCGCCGTCGAGGCCGCAGCGCAGCGGGGCGCCGCGCTGGACGGCGGGGCCCTCCGCCGCCGCGAGCAGGGCGCGCGCCGGCGGGAACTCGCGCACGAAGGCGTCGTAGATCGTGTGCAGGTTGACCCGCGCGGACCCTTCCGTGGGGAAGGCGCCGACGCCGACGTTGTACTCGCCGCCGCCCATCGGGAAGATCCAGGCGTAGCCGGGCAGCACGGAGCGGTCGAACGAGACCAGCAGGTCCTCGATGCGGTGCGTGGAGCGGACGTAGCCCCGCAGCGCGACCCCGGTCGGCTGGCGGCGGATCACCATGCCGAGCGCGCGCGGAAGCGCGACGTCGGCGCCGGTCGCGACCAGCGCCAGGCGCGCCCGGAGCGCCGTCTCCCGGCCGGCGACGCGGACCCGGACGCCGCCGTCCCAGGGGTCGATCCCGGCGATCTCGGCCCGCGCGAACACCGCCCCCGCGGCGACCGCGCCGCCGGCGACGAGGGCGTCGAGCGTCTCGCGCTTGATCGTCAGGAACTCGCCTTCGAGCGAGACCTCGATCCGGCCGGGGCTGCAGAGCGTGACGCGCGGCACCGCGTGCGCGGCGCGGCGCACCGCGTCCAGCAGGCCAGCCCGCTCAAGCGCCCGCAGCGCGTCCGGGATGAGCCCGTCGCCGCAGACCTTCTCGCGCGGGAAGGCCGCGCGGTCGGCCAGCAGCACGCGCCGGCCGCGGCGCGCCAGGTGCAGCGCGGCGATCGCGCCGGCCGGACCGGCCCCGGCGACGACGACGTCCCAGCCGTCGGACGGGATCTCCGCCAGGGAGCGCTGCAGCGGCGCGGTCACCGCCCGATCGTATCGCCTCGCTCAGCGCGCCGCGAGCTGCCAGGCCGTCGCGAACGCCAGCCGCGCCATCCGCCGCACCTGCGCCGGATCGAGCGCGTCCGCGGTGTCCCCCGGCTCGTGGTAGGCCGGGAAGAAGTTGCCGAAGAAGCGGACGAAGGGGACGCGCGCGCGCGCGAAGTCGCGGTAGTCGCTGCCGCCGCGGGTGCCGTCGGTCCGGTCCAGGTGCAGTGCCATCCCGCTCACGGGACCGGCCCAGCGCAGCGCGGCCTCCAGCTCCGGCGCGTCCGGCGGCAGGCCGGGCTCGGCGAAGTCGGCGGTCTTCACGGCCGCCAGGAAGGCGGCACCGTCCGGCAGGCGCGCGTCGGCCACCAGCTTCTCGATCTCCTCGCGCAGCCAGGGGTGGCCGATCATGTCGAGGTTGAGGTAGGCGCGGGTGCGGGCCAGCGGCCAGCCCGGGTGACGCACCCAGTACCCGGAGCCGAACTTCCCCTCCTCCTCGCCGGTCCAGAAGGCGAAGATCACGCTCCGCTTCGGCCGCTCCGGCAGCGCCGCGAAGGCGCGGGCGAGCTCGAGCAGCGCCGCGACGCCGGAGGCGTTGTCGTCGGCGCCGGCGTAGATCGTGTCGCCCGTGCGGCCCAGGTGGTCGACGTGGGCGCCGATCACGACCGCGTCCTCGCGCAGCACCGGGTCGGAGCCGGCGAGCAGGCCCACGACGTTGCGGCTGACGACGGCGCGCTCGGTCCCGGTCGTGCGCAGCGTGACGGTCACGCCGGGCAGCGGCCGCGCGGCAACGGCCGGCGCCGCCGCGGACTCCGTGCCCAGCAGCGCGGCCGCGGCGAGCGGCGAGACCCGCACCACCGGGATCGGCGCCTTCGCGACGTCGGCGGGCAGCCACCAGGTCGTGAGCACGGCGTCGCGCTCGGCCAGGCGCGCCGCGAAGCCGTCCCCTTCCAGCCCGACCAGGGCCAGCGCACCCAGCGCCTCCGCGGTCTCCCGCTTCGCGTCCCAGCGGTCGTCGGCGTCACCCGGGTCGTAGCGGCCGCGCAGCGCCGCGGCCTTCCAGGCCTCGCCCTCGGGGGTGCCGCGCCGGACGACCACGATCTTCCCGCGGACGTCGAGCCCCGCGTAGTCGTCGTGGCCGAGCTCCGGCTCGCGGATCCCGTAGCCGGCGAAGACGGCCGGTGCGGTGATCGTGCCCAGGGGCGCGGCCTCGAGGATGGCGTCCACGCCCGAGGCGAAGGCGCGCCGCCTCAGCGCATCGCCCCACAGCGCCTCGACCGCCAGCTCGCCCCCGGCGCCGGTGATCTCGCGCAGCGGCACCGGCTGGAAGTAGCGCGGGTAGGGCGCGGCGTCGGCCGGACCGAAGAGCGGCGGGACGCCGGCCAGCGCCAGCGACGAGGCCGCGTACTCCAGCGCCGCGTCGAGCCCGCGGCTCCCGAGCCCGCGCCCCTCGAGCGCGGGGGCGGCCAGGAAGCGGACCCGCGCGCCGAGCGCCTCGGCCGTGATCCCGTCCAGCGCGGCCGCGACCGGCGCGGGAGTCGGCGCGGCGGGGGTCGCGGGGACGAAGTCCTGTGCGAGCGCGGGCGGCAGGGCCAGCGCGGCGGCGAGAACGAACGTGAGCGCGGCGGCGTGCGGTGTCATCGCGGACCCTCCCCGGCTGCCCCGGTGACGCGGACGATCGGCAGCGCCGCGCCCGCCACGGCGTGCTTGCTGAAGCGCGGGTACTGGGTGACGCCGTAGAGCGCGCCCGGCTCGAGCACCAGCGCCGCGCGCACGGCCGCCTCCCCCTCCAGCGGGACCCAGAGCGTCCCGGCCGGCAGCTCGACCGGCCCCTCGGGGCGGCACTGCACGACCTGCCGCCCCTCGTAGCGCGAGTAGAGCTCGTCGAACGCCGTCTCCAGCCGCAGCAGGTCGCAGCGCTGCGCGGTGACCGCGCGCGGCGCGGCGAGCGACTCGTACGGGATCGCCTGCCGCTCCAGCACGGTGGCGTAGTCCTCCGCCGCGCGCGGCTCGATCGCGTAGCCCCGCGGTGCGGGCAGGGCCGACTTGACGGCGATCGTCGTCATCAGGTTGGCGGTCGGGACGCGCACCGTCTTCCCGGTCGCCTTCTCCAGGACCGGGAAGTCGGTGACGGTGAAGGCCGGGTTCACCCAGAGGTAGTTGGTCGGGACGAAGCGCGGTGGCGGGCGCCGCCACGAGGCCTCGACCGCCGCCCGGTCCGCGGCCCGGTGGCTGGCGTCGTCGAGGAAGCGCCGCATCAGGATCAGGTAGGCGTCGACCCGCCGCGCCAGGTCGTCGGCCGGCGCGTCGGGGCCGCGCCGGATGGCGGCCTCGATGATGAACGACAGCCCGCCGTACATCCCGACCCCGTTGAGCCCGCCGTCGACGTCGGGGGCCGAGTGGCGCTGCTCCTCGAACGGCGGCAGGCCGCCGACCGTGTAGCGGTAGAACGGGTGGCCCGCCGCGGCCAGCGGTCCGGCCGACTCCGCCACCCAGCGCTCCGCCGCGGCGATCACGGCGGGGTCGAACAGCGGGTTGTTGAGCCCGTCCATCGTGATGTCGGGCCAGGCGATCCAGCCGCGCTTCTCGCGCTCCTCGGAGTCGCGCGTGAACTCGTGGCAATCGACCGCCAGGTGCGGGCGGACGCGGCGCACGACGCGGTAGAGCGCCTGCGTCTCGGGCTGCTCCTGCACGATGTGGTCGCGGTTCAGGTCGGCCCCGGCGGCGTTGCGGCGGGTGCCGCGCTCCGCGCCGTCCGGGTTCATCATCGGCAGGATCCAGAGGTCGAGCCCCTCCGGCAGCCGCGCCGGGTCGCGCGCGATCTCGCGCAGCAGGTAGAGCGCGGCGTCCTTGCCGGAGACCTCGTCGCCGTGCTGCTGGGCGTAGAACAGCACGCGGAACGACGGCGCCGCGCCGCGTGAGGCGTGCACCAGGTAGACCGTCCGCCCCTCGGCGGTCCGCCCCTCGGCGCTGACCTCGATTCCCGGCCGGCCGTCGAGGCTCTTCAGGAACGCCTCCATCTCGCCGTAGGAGATCGTGCGGGTCAGCGCGCGGTGGTCCTCGGGGAAGGCCGCCGCGGGCGCCGCGACGGAGGGCGCGGCCGCGAGCGCGGCGAGGACGGCCGCCACGGCGAGGCCGCGCATCAGAACGGCCCCCAGTGCATCAGGACCGGTGGAATCAGCAGCAGCAGGCTGAGCCCCATCAGCACCAGCATCAGCGGGAAGAACCAGCGGGCCCACTTCTCCCACGGGATCCGCGCCATCCCCAGCACCCCCATCGTGACCGCCGAGGTCGGCAGGATCGGGTTGATGAACTCGCAGAGCTGGAAGGCGTAGACCATCGTCTGGCGCGTCAGCCCGACCAGGTCGGCCAGCGGCGCCATGATCGGCATCGTCAGCGCCGCCTGCGCGGTCCCGGAGTGAATGAAGAAGTTGATCCCGGACTGCACCAGGAACATCAGCCACGCGGCCGCGACGGTCGGCAGGCCGGAGATCGCCTGCGAGCTGGCGTACAGGATGGTGTCCAGCACCTGTCCCTCGCGCGCGATGATCAGGAGCGCCCGTCCGCAGGCGATGATCATCACGACCGTCACCATGTCCTTGGCCCCCGCGACGAAAGCGGTCGCGATCCGATGGGAGCCCAGTCCCGCGACCACGCCCATGATCAGCCCCATCGCCAGGAAGAGCGCGCCGATCTCCTCGATGTACCACTGCTTTTTCAGGATCCCCCAGACCAGCAGCCCCATGCAGGCCGCGAAGATCGACAGCACCGCGGCGTGGCGGAGGGTCCAGGCCGGCACCGCGCCGTCGTGCGGGTCGTGGGGCTTCTCGCGCGCACGGTCCAGCTCGTAGACCGGGCTGGCCTCCGGGTTCTTCTTGATCTTCGCCGCGTAGACCATGACCCACGCCACGATCACGGCCGTCCCGACGAACCAGGTGATGACGCGGTAGCCCAGCCCGGAGTAGAGCGGCAGGCCCGAGAGCCCCTGCGCCACGCCAACCGTGAACGGGTTGAAGAACGCCGCGGCGAAACCGGCGGCCGCGCCCAGGAACGGGATCGAGACGCCGACGATCGAGTCGTAGCCCAGCGAGATCGCCAGCGGCACGAAGATCAGCACGAACGGGATCGTCTCCTCGGCCATCCCGAAGACCGACCCGGCCAGCGAGAAGATCACCATCAGCACCGGGATCGTCAGCTTCTCCAGCGCCGGGTGGTGCGTCAGCGCCGCCGTCACCCGGCGGATCGCGAAGTCGATCGAGCCGGTCTCCTGGATGATCGCGAAGGCCCCGCCGATCACGAACAGGAAGGCGATGATCAGCGCCCCGTCGAGGAACCCCTTGAGCGGCGAGGTCAGGAGCCACTGCGGGCCGAGCAGGTGCTTTTCCACCTGCTGGTAGGTCCCCGGCACGGTCACCATCCGGCCGTCCTTGTCGACCCGCTCGTAGGTCCCGGAGGGGATCACCCACGAAAGTGCCAGGACCAGCACGATCAGCGAGCCCACGATCACGAGGGTGTGCGGCATCCGGAATCGGGGCTTGGGGCTCGCGGTGGATTCGGCCATCGGTCGGTCTCCTGGGTCGTGCGGTCGGCTACAGGTCGCCGATCGCGCTGACCAGCCGGGTCCACAGCTCTCCGCCGCGGGCCCCGTTGGTCATGATCACGATGCCCGAGCCGCGGGCCTCGGAAAACTGGGCGTAGCTCCGGAAGCCGGTCTGGTTGGAACCGCTGTGGTAGACGACGTCGCCCGCCGGCGTCGCGTTGATCCCCCACCCCAGGCCCCAGAAGGTCGCGAGCCCCCGGGCCCGGCCCGGGCGCTGGATCGGCTCCCGCGCGTCGGCCTTTACCTGGTGGGCCAGCATCGCCGCGTGCGCGCGCCGCGACAGGGCCCACGGCGCGCCGCGTTCCGGCGCCAGGATCGCGGCCAGGAAGCGGGCGTAGTCGGAGGGGGTCGTGATCAGCGTGTAGGCCGCGTTGGGGTGGGTGTAGCGGGCCCGGGGAAGCGCCGTCCCGTCGTCGCCGTGGCCGGTGGCCAGCCGCGGGTCGAGCGCTTCGCTCCAGGCGAAGCTCGTCGAGGCGAGGCCCAGCGGCTCGAGGAGCGTCTCCTGCGCCCAGGCGTCGAGCGGCTGGGCGGTGATCGTCTCGACGACGCGCTGCAGGTAGAAGATCCCCTCGCCCGAGTAGCCGAAGCGCGAGCCCGGCTCGAACAGCAGCGGGAGCGGCCCGGCGCGCTCGTCCTCCCCCTTGCGCCAGTTCGGGAAGCCGGTGGTGTGCGAGAGCGCCATCCGCGCCGTGATCCGCCGGCGCGCGGGCTGGTCGGGAAAGGCCGGCTCGGCGTGCCAGGCGACGAGCGGGCGGTCGAGCGTCAGCTCTCCCCGGTCGACGAGCTGCAGCACGGCGTAGGCGAAGACCGGCTTGCTCATCGAGGCCGCTTCGAACAGCGTTCCGGTCGTGACCGGCGCGCGGGTCGTGGCGTCGGCGACGCCCCACGCCTTCGTCCACGCCGGCCGCCCGTCGCGGACCAGCGCGATCGACACGCCGGGGACGCGCAGCTCCTCCATCAGCCGCGGGGCGAGCCGCTCGATCGTCGCGATCGTCTCGTCCCAGCCGGGGGCGCGGCGGCTCGACGCGGGGTCGACCGCGCCGAGCGCCCAGCTCGCCGCGGCGCGCACGTCCGGGTCGGCGTCGGCCAGCGCCTCGCGCAGCGCGCGGGCCGCCTCCGGCCCGGCCGGGGGCCCGATCGTTCCCAGGGCGTAGGCGGCGGTGTACCGGCCGGTGGCGTCGGTGCCCTGCAGCGCGGCGATCCACGCGGGAACCGGGTCGGCGGCGCCGAGGGCGAGCGCCAGCGCGAACGCCGCCGCGAGAGCGCGTGCGAAACGGGTCGCCATCGCCTGCTCGGCCGCCCTGCCGCTCAGGCCGGCGGACCGGGCCGGATCCGGGTGACGGCGGCCGCCTCCGCGAACGCGGCGCCGGAGGCGAGGAGGATCGGCAGCCCGCCGGTGTGGAGGACGACGGTCGTCACGGCGTGGTCGAGCTCGCCGCGGCGCGCGAGGTCGAACAGCCCGGCCATCGCCTTGCCGGTGTAGGTCGGATCGAGCAGCAGGCCCTCCAGCTCCGCGGCGGCGAGGATCGCGTCCTTGCCCGCGGCGGTGACCACCCCGTAGCCCTGGGCGTACTCGTCGCGGCACTCGACCTCACCCTCCGGGAACGGCGCGCCGAGGCCCAGCAGCGCCGCGCTCTCGGCGGCGATCTCCGCGGTGCGCCGCGCGATCGCCCCCGCCGGGCGCGAGACGCTGATCCCGATCACCCGCGCGCCGGGCAGGAAGAGGCGCGCGCCGAGCAGCAGCCCGGCCAGCGTGCCGCACGATCCGACCGCGGTGACCAGCTGCAGCGGACCGGCCGCCGCGGGACCCAGCTGCTGCGCCAGCTCGCGCGCGGCCCGGACGTAGCCCAGCGCCCCGGCCCCGGTGCTGCCGCCGATCGGCAGCGCGTACGGGCGGCGGCCGGCGCGGCGCAGCTCGTCGACCCAGCGTGCCATCTCCGCGGCCAGCGCGTCGTTGTCGTCGTCGTCGACCAGGAAGCGGAGCTCGGCGCCGAGCAGCGCGTCCAGCAGCACGTTCCCCGCGGGCTCGGCGAAGTCCCGCCCGCCGAGCACCAGCTTCGCCTCGAGCCCCAGGCGCCGGGCCGCGGCGGCCGTCATCGCCGCGTGGTTCGACTGCGCGCCGCCGACGGTCACGACGACGTCGCAGCCCGCAGCGAGGATCTCCGGGAAGATGTACTCCAGCTTGCGAGCCTTGTTGCCGCCGAGCGCGAGGCCGGTCCGGTCGTCGCGCTTGACGCAGAGGCGGGACAGCCCGAGGTGCGCCGCCAGCCGCGGGGCCTCCTCGAGCGGCGTGGGAAGCGTCGCCAGCGCGATCCGTCGGATCGCGTCGAGCCGCTCGGCGGGGGTGGTCATCGGGGAGCCGCCGGGCTCAGGAGAGCAGGGCGAGTGCGATCGCCGCGCCCTTCTCGAGGTCCTCGAGCAGGATGAACTCGTCGTTCCCGTGCGGGTTCTGGGCGCCGATCCCCAGGTTGATCGCCGGCAGCCCGCGGGCGTTGAGCGAGTTCGCGTCGGAGCCGCCGGCCGAGACCTGCGGCGTCGGCGCCAGCCCCACCCTCGACAGCGCCGTCGCCACGCGGCCGAACAGCACGCTCGATTCGTCGACGGTGTAGGGCATGAAGTCCCACTCGGCCCGGAACTCGAGCCGCGCCCCCGCCCGCGCCGCCTCCTCCTCGAATCCGGCGCGGAAGAGGGCCACCAGCTCTTCAACGCGGGCCGGGTGGACCGAGCGGACCTCGGCGTCGAGCGTCGCCTCCTCGGGCACGACGTTGGTGGCCGAGCCGCCGCGGATGATCCCGACGTTGGCGGTCGTCTCGGCGTCGACGCGCCCCAGCGGCAGGCGCGCGATCGCCTTGGCCGCGACCGCGATCGCGCTGATCCCCTTCTCGGGCGCGATCCCGGAGTGCGAAGCGCGACCGTGCACCGTGACCAGGACGTGCTGGCAGCCGTACGAGCGGCAGATGAAGTTCCCGGGGCGCAGCGACGAGTCGAACAGGATCGCGCCACCGATCGCGGGGTCGAAACGGATCGAGTTGGAGCCGACCAGCGTCGTCTCCTCGCAGACCGTGAAGCCGAGCGTGAAGTCCTTCCGGCCGCGCCCGTGGCGCAGCGCCTGCTCGGCGGCGTGGAGCAGCATGGCGATCCCGGCCCGGTCGTCGACCCCCAGGACCGTCGTGCCGTCGGAGGTGATCCGGTCGGGGTGGACGATCGCGCGGCTCTGTCCGGAAGGCCGGGCGGTGTCCATGTGCGACATCAGGACCACGTCCCCGCCCGAGCCGGCGCGGGCGACCAGGTTCCCGCAGTTGCCGCCGGAGAGGACCGCCGCGTCGTCTTCGTGGACCTCCATCCCGAGCCCCTCGAGGAACCGCCGGATGTGGTCGGCCACCGCGCGCTCGTTGCCGGAGGTCCCCTCGATGCGGGCGACCTCGAGGAAGAGGCCGATCAGCCGCGGGTCGGTCGCCATCCGTTCCTCCTTCCGGGGGGGGCGGTCTCCCGCCGGCACCCGTTCGGGGTTTATCGCCTTGCTTTCGCCTCGCGGCGGGGGGGCATCCTCTTGACCTCGTGGAGTTTCTTGCGCTAATGTCCAGCTAAGTAAGCATTATGCATAATATAGACGAGTCCCCTTCGCGTCAGCAACGGGAGTCCCCGGGGCAGCTCCGGCAGTGGGCCGCGGACCGCCTCCGCGTCGAGATCCTCGAGGGGCGGCTGGCCGCGGGAGAGTGGCTGCGGCAGGAGAAGCTCGCGCGCGCGCTCGGCGTCAGCCAGACGCCGGTGCGCGAGGCGCTCAAGCAGCTCGCGGCCGAGGGGATCGTCGAGCACGTCCCGTACCGCGGGGTCCGCGTCGTCAGCTTCGCGCCGGAGGACGTCGAGGACCTCTACACCAGCCGGATCTGCACCGAGGGCCGGGCCGCGCGCTTCGCCGCGGAGCAGATCACGAAACGCGAGCTGGACGAGCTGCACGACCTGCACCGCCGGATGCGGGCCTGCCAGACGCCGCGCGAACTGGCCACCTACCGCGATCTGAACCGGCGGTTCCACCTCGCGATCATCCGGGCGTCCCGCCGGCCCTACCTGGTGCGCTCGCTGACGCAGCTCTGGACCGCGTTCCCCACGATGCTCTGGGGGATCATCCCCGGCGTCGCGTCGACCTCGGCCCCGGGCCGGGACGACCCCGACACGGCGGAGCACGAGGAGATCCTTGCCGCGCTCGCGGCGCACGACCCCGCTCGGTCCGAGCGGGCCATGCAACGGCACATCGAATCGGCTGCCAGGGCGCTCGTTTCCGCGATGCGGACGGGCCGGTGAGTTGCGTTTCACGGGAGGTAGCGCGGGAAGGAGAGAGGGTATGAGGACGAAATGGTCGGTGGTGGTGCTGCTTCTCGTGATGCTCGCATCGGTCGCGCCGCTCTTCGCGCAGAGCACGATCACGGGCAGCATCGAGGGCAAGGTCACGAACGAGAACGGGAGCCCGCTGGAGGCGGTGACGATCGTCGTCACCTCGCCGGCGCTGGTCAAGGGACAGGCCGCGACGGTGACGGACAAGAGCGGTGCGTACCGCTTTCCCGCGCTGCCGCCGGGGACCTACACGGTCGAGGCCCAGTTCCCCGGCTACCAGAACCTGAAGCAGGAGGGGGCGCGCGTGCGCGCGCGGATCGTGCTGGCGGTCAACTTCCAGCTCAAGAT
>CAYZDB010000049.1:0-3533 GCA_964476985.1 uncultured Acidobacteriota bacterium
CCGCCGCGTCCGGCTGCGGCAGGTCGAGCCCGGTGCCGCCGGCGGAGATGTCGACCGCCTCGCCCTCGATCCACTCCGCGGGCGAGCCGAGCGGGATCCCCAGCTTGGTGGCGATCAGCTCCAGCGTCCGCTCCATCTGCTCGACCCGTTCGACCAGGTGCGCCAGGGCGGCCTGTTCGTAGCTCGCCGGGTTGGTGCGGGCGGCCCCGTCCCCGGGGGCCCGGGGGGCCCAGGTCGGCTCGAGCGCGAAGCGGCGGGCCAGCTCTTCGACCTCGTGGTCGGAGAGGGGGCGGACCCGGGCGGGGATCCGGACGCCCATCCGGGGGTGCTGGCGCTCGCGCGCGAAGGAGTCGGTCGTCACGCCGGAGAACTTCGCGTCCGGGGGGCGGATCGTCCAGTCAAGGCCGCCGAGGGACGGCCGATAAGTCGGTCCGGGCGGAGTCTCGCCGGAGGCCCGATGACGCTGTCGCAGACCGTGCTGGACGAGGCCGAGGACCTGGCGCGCGCGCTGCGCGACGCCGGCCGCGAGGAGCGCGAGGCGATCGCCGCGGGCCGGGTGGAGGCGCTGGAGCGGTTCAGCGCGCGCCGCGGCGCGATCCTGGCGCGGCTGGCGGCGCTGCTGCCGCCGGGGCAGATGGCCCCGGGGTCGGTGCGGGTGCTGCTCGAAGAGGCGCAGGACGAGGCCCGGCAGTCGCTGGCGATGCTGCGCGCGCTGCGGGAGGGGATGATCGAGCGCGTCCCCTCCTAGCCCCCGGCCGCGCGTCCCTCCAGCCACTTGCGGCGATTGGCGACGCGCGAGGTCTTGCCGCTCGAGGTCTTGATGATCCAGCGCTCGCTGAGCACGTCGACGAAGCTGACGGTCAGCGACATCTGCTGGGTGATGGCGCGGCGGATCTGGCGACCGACCTCGGCCTTGGCCTCGGGGTCCTCGCTGTCGATCTCGGCGACGACGGCGATCAGCTCGGTCCCCTCCACTTCGTCGGGGACGCCGAAGACGGCGACCCGGCCGGGGCGGACGCCGGGGATCGTGCTGACGATCTCCTCCAGGTCGGCCGGGTAGATGTTCTTGCCGCCGTTGATGATCAGGTCCTTGAGGCGGCCGACGACGTAGAGCTGGCCGTCGGCCAGGTAGCCCATGTCGCCGGTCAGGAACCACTCGCCCCGGAACAGGTCGGCGCTGAGGTCCGGGCGGCGGTGGTAGCCCGTGAAGAGCGATCCGCTGCGGATCGCGACCTGGCCGACGCGGCGCTCCGGGACCGGCTTGTCGTCGTCGTCGCGGATCTCGATCGCGACGCCGTCGAGCGGCGGGCCGCAGGAGACGTTGATCACCGCGTCGGGGTGCGCGGGATCGACCGGCGCGGCGACCTGCTCGAGCTCGAGGCGCCGGCGGTCGACCGCGTCGTAGACCAGCGGGTCGCCGGTGCGGGTGTGCGCGGCCATCAGCGTGTTCTCGGCCAGGCCGTAGGCGACGCCCAGGCGGTCCCGGGTCACGCCGAGCGGGCCGAAGCGCTCCAGGAAGCCTTCGAAGCTGGTGTGGTAGACGCGCTCGGAGCCGTTGACGAAGGCGCGCACGCCGGCCAGGGACAGCCCTTCCAGGTCGCGCTCGCGGACGCGGCGGACCAGGTGGTTGAAGGCGAAGTTGGGCATGTTGCAGAAGGTCGCGCCGTGCTGGCCGATCGCGTGGAACAGGATCGCCGGGTGCCGGACCCAGTCGAGCGGCGACATCATCACGACCGGCACGCCGCAGAGCAGCGGCATGACCGCGCCCAGGATCAGGCCGCCGTCGTGGTAGAGCGGCATCCAGTTGGCGATGACGTCGTCCTGCCGGACGTCCATCCGGCGGGCCAGCGCGGCGAGCTGGACCAGGACCATGCGGTGGGTCGTGGGGACGCAGCGCTGGTTGCCGGTCGTGCCGCTGGAGGTCTGGACGTAGGCGAGGTCCTCGGGCTGCGCCCGGTGGTCGGGCGCCGGGGCCGCGGCGCGGGCCTCCGGCAGCGCCTCCAGGACCCGGCTGAAGCCGGTCACGGGGCAGGGGATCCGGTTGGCGAACTGCTCCGCGAGGGCGTCCGAGGTCACGAGCGCGCGGGCGTCGATGTCCTTGACCAGCGCGGCCACGTTGGCCATGTAGATCTCGGGGAAGAGCCGCTCGTTGGGGATGGTGTAGATCGACGGGATCGCGCCCATCAGGAGCAGGCCCCAGAAGGAGTAGAACAGCGACATCGTGTCCTCGTGCGCGACGAGGACCAGGTCGCCGGGGCGGATCCCCACCGCCCGCATCGCGGCGGCGTAGCGCCGGGCGGTGATCGCGAACTCGGCGCGGGTCGTGCGGACGGGGTCGCGGCCGGTCTCGATGTAGGTGATCGCGAGCGAGTCCGGATCGACCCGGGAGCGCTCGAACGCCTCGATCAGCGTCGCGGAGCGGTCGAGCGGCTCGGTGTCGATCGGCGTGGGGGTGGGCATCGGGGGAAGCTCCTCAGCGGCCCTTCTCGGCGTTGGCGAGGATGCAGGCGGCCATCTTCTCGACGGAGTCCATGTTGTCGACGGTCAGCTCGGTGTCCGGGACGTAGACCTTGAAGGCCTTCTCCACGAAGACGCCGATCTGGGCGATGGCGAAGGAGTCGATCAGGCCGCCGGTGACCAGCGGTTCGTCGTCCCTCAGGGGGTAGTTGGGGTTGCGGATCAGCTCGCGGCAGATGAAGGTCCGGAGCTGGTTCTTCATGTCCGTGGAATCGAGCATGCCGGGTCTCCCGGGGGGGCGGGAATTGTACGGTGATCGACCCCGGAGGGTGGGGCCTGCGACCGGATCCGGCGCTCGCAGCGGAAGTGGCGGGCGGCCGCGGGCGGGCCGACGCGCCAGGCCAGGTCGAGCGGGGCCCGGCCGGTGACGGCGAGCGTCCCGCGCTCGTGCAGCGCGGCGTGGTGGGCCGCGCAGAGCGCGACGCGGTTTTCGGCGGTGTGTCCCCCGCCACGCGAACGGAAGACGACGTGGTGGTCCTGGAGCGTGGCGCGGGCGGTGCAGCCTGGGGCCGCGCAGCGGAAACCGTCGCGGCGGAAGACCGCGTCGCCGCGGCGGCGCGGCAGCGCGCGCGGGTCGTCCCAGGCGATCGCGGCGTCCTCGAGCAGGGCTAGCAGGCCGACCCAGCTGGGGACGCGGCGGGCCCGGACGGAAAACGTCCGGGCCGCCAGCACGGAGGGGAGGGCGGGGACGAGGGGCCCGGGCTCGGTCCACGGGACGGCGTCCGCCATCCGCGAGAGACCGCGCCGGGCGGTCTCGATCGCGGCGAGCAGGTCGTCGGCGATGGCTTCGGGCAGGCGCAGCAGGAGGAAAACGTCCGGGCTGGACTCGAGCTGCCGGATCGCGAGCAGTCCGGCCTGGAGGACGCGGCGACGGGCCAGGCCGGGTTCCCGCCGGAGCGAGGCGGCCCAGGCGGCGTCGGCGAGCGGTCGGGGAGCGCCGGAGGCGGCGTCGGCGAGCGGTCGGGGAGCGCGGGAGGCGGCGTCCGCGAGCGGTTGGGAAGTGCCGGAGCCGCCGG
>CAYZDB010000049.1:3543-7899 GCA_964476985.1 uncultured Acidobacteriota bacterium
CGAGCGCGAGCGAGGTGGGGGACCGTTCGCTGCCGGCGGCCTGGGGGTCCCGGTGGAGGCGCGCCCGCGGCCCGTCTTCCGCGCCGGCGCCGGCCTCCAGTGGCAGCTCGAGCGCGCGCCGGGCCAGCGCCCGCGCTTCGTCGCGCAGCCGCTTGACGGTGGCCTCGCGGGCGCGCTCCAGCCACGCGCGCTCGACTTCGTCCGGGACCGGTCTGCGCCCGAGCGTGCGCAGTACGACCAGCAGCGCGTCGAACGCCAGCAGCCCGCGCTCGTAGGCCGCGCGCAGCTGCGGCCGCGACGCGAGCCGGCGCGCGACGAGCACGCGGTCCTCGAGCACCGTGGCCGGGAGCCCGAGCCGCGATTCCGCGTAGTGCCCGACCCCGGTGAAGCCGAGCGTGGCCCACGCGCCACGGCGCGAGAACTCGAGCGCGATCTCCCCGAGCCGGCGCATCAGGGCATCCTCGAGCGCGACCAGCCGGGCGAGTTGATCGTCGACCAGCAGCGGCCCGCCGTGCCCCGCGCTGGCGTCGAGCACGCGGTACTCGGCGAGCGAGGTCTCCGCCCGGCGCAGCAGGTCGTCGAGACCGGCTTCCGGATCGATCTCAAGCGCCGCCGGCAGGTGAGCCCGCCGGCCGGCAGCGCGATCGAGGCGGGCCTGGCGCGCGTCGCGCCCCGCTCGCCCCGCTTCCGCGCCGCGTGGCGCGCCCGCGACGCCACTCGCCCGGCGGGCCAGGCCGAGGGCGCACGAGCCGGTGAGCCAACCCAGGTCTTCGGTGCGGGGCTCATCCGCCGAAAGCGCGCCGCTGGCTTCTCCGACCCGCAGGGGCACGGCCGGACCCGCGAGCGACTCTGCCAGCAGCGCCTCGAGGGCCTCGGTGAGGGTGCCGTCGCGGCCGGCCAGCGAGCGATACAGGTCGACGACCTCTTCGAAGGCCGCGCTGACCGCCGGCGGCACGCGGATCTCGACGACGCTGCGGGGCTCGTCGCCGGGTTCCGACTCGAGCCCGAGCGCCGGGGGTGGTCCCGCCGCGAGGGGCTCCGCCGGGAACGGCCCCGCGCAAGATGCTCCCGCAGAATCTCCCCCCGCAGCGAACCGCCCGGCGTCAGCTGCACGGTCTCCGCTCGCGGCGAGCGCCGCCAGGACCTCCCCCCGCAGCGCGCGCAACGTCACCTGCCGCGCGCGCGCGATCCAGCGCTCGGGCGCGCCGTCGCGGCAATCCGCGTCGCCTTCCTGCGCCAGTCCTTCGCCCGAAGTCGGCCCCGCCGGGCCGCCAGGTCGCGGCTCCCACCGCGCCAGGAGGCGCGCCACGAGACGCGCCGACTCCGCCCCGAGCGGCGCGCCCCCATCGTCTCCCGTCAGCGCGCGAGCCAGTGCCGGGAATCGCTCCAGCGCGTGCCCCAGCTGGGCGAGTTGCCGCACCCAGCGCCCGCTGCGGCCGAAGCGTTCGCGCGCGTGGTCTTCCAGGCGCGCCGCTCCGCAGGCGCGCCAGCCCCGCGCCGCGACGAACGCCGCCGCTGCGCGGGCCATCGGCCGGACCAGGCGGTCGTGCGCGACGCGCAGCTCCAGCGCCAACCGGTCGAGCCGCAGCAAGCGCGCGGAGGGAGACGGAAAGGGCGCGGCACCGGGCGGGAGATCGGCGGCTGGTGAGCGTTGGCCTCGCGCCGGCCAGCGCTGCGGGTCGGATTCCCGCACCGCGACGGCGGGCGCCGCCGGAGCGCGGCCGGGCGGGCGGGAAGGGCGCGGCCACGGCGCGTGCCACGCCCTGCGCCGGCTTCCCAGCACCCAGTCGATGTAGATCTCCCCTCCCATGTTGCCATGATATCACATACCACACAAAAAGCCGCAATTATTCTTCGAGACGGCAGCGGCGCGTCCCGCCTGCGGGAATGCGGCAGCGGTGAGCGCTCGCGGACCCGCCGGCGGGGAGTTCGACGGTGCAGCGCCGGCCGTCGGCGTCGCCGCGCCTCGCTCTTCACAGGAGAAAGAGGTGGACCAGCGCTCCGGGCTACGACGCCGCCGCGACCTGCCCCTCGGCCGGCCGGCAGACCGGCTCCGCCCGCAGCCCTTCGATCGCGCGGCGGGCCGCCTCGCACCGGCGGCGGCGCACCGCGCGGAAGCCGACGACTTCGCCCCCGCGCTCGAGCGTGGCGACCAGCCGCTCGTAGTCGCCGGAGCGTCCCGCCTCGTCGACGGCGGCGAGGAACCAGGCGAGGAACTCGTCGTCCTCGCGATTCCAGCCGCGGCCCCAGGTCCTCAGGAACGAGCAGGACGCGACCAGGCGCAGGACCCAGGGCGGCGCCGCCACGGGGATCTCCCGCTCGCGCCCGAAGAGGGTCAGGCGCGGGCGGACCAGGAAGGCGTACTCGAGCGAGTCGCCGCGCGCGGGGTCGATCCCGTAGCGCCGCCGGTCGCGCTCGAGCTTGGCCGGCGAGGTGAGCAGCCGCGCGACCCAGAACTCGTCCTTGGGCGTCATCAGCCGGAAGAACGCCCGCAGCGCGGCGCGCGTCGCGCGGAAGCCGCGCTCCGCGCCGTCGCGCGCCAGCACGTCGCGCAGGCGCGCCAGGTACTGCTCGGCCAGCCCGGCGCCGCCGTAGCGGACCAGGTCGCCCAGCGCGTGGGCCGCGTACCGGCGGTCGGCCTCCGGGAGCGGCAGCTCGGCGCCGGCGCGCTCCGCGATCCGGCGGTAGGTGGCCGCCTGCGCGGTCCCGCCGCCGCGCTCGCGCTCGATCACGGCGGCGCGCTCGGCCACGACCGCCGCGAAATCGCCGGCCGGCTCGCCCGCGCGCGCTCCGCTCTCCGCCGCGGCGCCGCTCGTCGCTGCACCGGCGGTCCCGGTGGCCGCGTCGCGCTGCGCCAGCTCCAGCGCCAGCTCGCGCCCGCGCCGGAAGGCGCGCAGGTTGGCGGCACGGTCCGCCGCGCGCACGCCGCTCTCGATCGCGCGCAGCAGCGAGGCCTCGCTGAGCGGGAGCCATCCCCTCTGGTAGGCGACGCCGAGCAGCATCACGTTGACGAAGACGCGCGAGCCCAGCTCGGTCTCGGCAACGCGCGAGAAGTCGGCGTGCAGGCTGGCGTCGTCGCGCGTGCGCGTGCGGAGCAGCGCGGCCAGCGCCGCGGTGTCGAGCGTGTCGCGCGAGGCCTGGGACAGCACCGTCTGCTGCGCGCCGAGGTTGACGACCGCCCGGGTCCGCTCGCGGTGCGCGACGCGCAGGTTGCCGCCGGGGTGGACTCCGCGGCAGGCCTCGAGCAGGTCGATCCCCAGCAGCAGGTCGGCGTCGCCGTAGAACTCGAACGGCGAGTCGGGCGGGGTCCCGCGCGACAGCACGAGGTGGCCGTAGACGCCGCCGTTGCGGATCGCGAGGCCGTTGCGCGTCACGAAGTGGGCGTGGCAGCCGTCGAACTCGCCGGCGCGCGCGACGATCCCGGTCAGCACGCCGATCCCCATCCCGCCGACGCCGCCGAGGTAGGCCGACCAGGTCGTCCCCGGCTCGATCGCCGGGGCCGCGGGCGGTGGCGGCAGCTCCGGCAGGCCCGCGGAGGCGTTCCCGCCGCCCGCCGCTGCGCCGCCGGCACCCGCGCTGCCCGCACCCGCGCCGCCCGCACCCGCACCCGCCGCCCCGCTTCCCGCCGGCGCCTTGCGCCGGATCGTCAGCCGCGCGAACGACGGGCAGGCGCGCGTGCGCGAGCAGGCGCCGTCGTCGATGCAGGTCGACAGGTCGGTCGCGACCTTGGGGCCCAGCGCGGTCTCGACGACGGCCAGGCCCGGGCACGCGGTCTGGTCGACGCACTCGAGGCAGTTGTCGCAGACCTCCTCGTCGATCCCGATCCGGACCTCGCGTTCGAGGAAGCCGCGCTCGGCGACCAGGCGCTTGCGCTCGGCGCTCTCGCGGCGGTGCGCGGTGATCGCGCACTCCTTGTCGGAGATGATGACCTTGACGCCCGGCGTCCTTAGGCACTCGGCCATCAGGCGCTCGTACTCCTCGCGCTGGCCGGGGTCGATCCGCCGCAGCATCAGCCCGTCCGGGACCATCCCGCGCAGGATCCGCTCGATGTCCTGCGTGCGGGTCGGGCGGCCCATGATGTCCTGGTCGTTCTCCGCGGTCGGCTGGTGGCCGGTCATCGCGGTCGTCTTGTTCTCCAGGATCACGTAGGTGATGTCGAGGTTGTTCTTGATCGAGTCGGAGATCGCGACCAGGCCGGAGTGGAAGAAAGTCGAGTCGCCCATGAAGACCATGTGCGGGTTCTCGACGAAGGGGCCCATCCCCGCGCCGGCGCCGCCGCCGAGCCCCATCCCGACGTAGTTCTGCATCAGCTCCGAATAGGGAGGGAAGCCGAGCATGGTGTGGCAGCCCGACTCG
>CAYZDB010000049.1:7909-13324 GCA_964476985.1 uncultured Acidobacteriota bacterium
CGGCGACCGGCAGGCCCCCCGCCAGGCGCCGTTTCAGGTCGCGCGCGACGACCGCGGTGTCGCGGTGCGGGCAGCCCGGGCAGAAGGTCGGCGTGCGGCGCGGGATCGCGTCCGCGGCGTCCCCGGTCTCGCGGACCAGCGCCAGCCGCTCGACGATCCGCTCGCGGCGCAGCGACGGGAACCACGCGCCCCACTCGAGCAGCTCCGGGCCGAGCGCCTCGAGCACGACCGAGGGGTTCATCCCGCCGACCGCCGGGAAGCCGGGCCGGCCGCCGGGGAACTGCTTGCCCCACAGCTCGGGCGCGCGCTCCAGCTGGCCCGCGCGCACCGCGTCGGTGATCGCGGCCAGCGCCTGCATCTCGACGAACGCGCGCTTTTCCTCGACCACGACCAGCCGCTCGACGCGCGCCGCGAAGGCGACCAGCTGCTCGGCGTCGATCGGGTAGGTCAGGCCGAGCTTGAGGACCGGGACCTCGCCCCAGATCCCGGCCAGCTCGAGCACCTTGCGCAGGTAGGCCGACGACAGGCCCGAGGTCACGAAGCCGACCGGCGCGCGCCCCGCCGGTCCGAACTGCCGGTCGAGCCCCAGCGCCCGCGCCCGCGCGTGCAGCCGCTGCCGCCGCCCGGCCAGGCTGGCTTCGCGCTGCGTGATGAAGGGCGGGATCATGATCACGTCGCCGGTCGTCACGCCCGCGCTGGTGAAGCGTCCGCGCTGCACCGCGTTGACCGGGGGCGCGGCGTTGGGCCGCGCGATCACCGTGCCGCCGCCGTCGGCCTGGTTGGTCGTGATGACGTAGGTGACCAGCAGGTCGGCCGCCCCCGACAACTCGAATCCGGCGCCGACGAAGTCCTTGATCTCCTGCAGCGAGCCGGGCTCGATCACCGGCATGTTCAGGTGCATCGACAGGAAGCGCGAGTCCGAGTTCACCTGCGTCGACTCGTTCCACGGGTCGTCGCCGGTGACGACCACGCCGCCCCCTTCCGGGCGCCGGAACTCGACGAGATTGCCGGTTGCGAGCGCGTCGGATGCGACGTGGAAACCGACCGACTTCATCACCGCCAGCGCGCGCAGGCCGGCCTGGCAGGCGCCCGACAGCCGCGCCGCGGCCAGCGCCTCGTTGTTGGCGATCTGGGCCACGACCCCGATCTCGGCCAGGTGCGGCGCGATCGCCTCGATCGTCTCGAAGACGCCCGAGATCGGCGAGCCGGGGTAGCCGGTGAGCAGCGCGACGCCGCCCTCGAGCGCGCCCTTGACCAGCAGCTCGTTGCCGGTCAGGCCGACGATCCCCTCCGTCGCGAGGAAACGGGGGTCGACCCGGCGCTTCGGGCGGTGGCCTGGGGCGGCTGACTGGTTCATTCGTGGTCGCGGGGCGCCGAATTGGGCCGTGCTGTTCGGGAGTTACGAGGCATCAGGTCAGTCTATTACAGGGATCCGGGCTGTCCCGCATCGATTTCTTCGCGGGGCGAAGGGGAGGCGCTTCCGCCGCGGCGAGCGGCCGTCCCCGGGGCCGGGCTGCTATCCTCCCGCCCCATGGTCCGTTCGCCCCGCCGCCTCGCGTCGTGCGCGCTCCCCGCGCTGGTCCTCGCGCTCTCCCTGCTCGGTGCCGCGGGCTGCGGCGGCCCCGGGCGCGGCGACGCGCCGACGGTCGTGCTGGTCACGATCGACACCCTGCGCGCCGATCGCGTCGGCTGCTACGGCCGCGCCGACGCCGGCACGCCGACGCTCGACCGGCTGGCCGCGGAGGGGGTGCGCTTCGACGCCGCGCAGTCGACGGCGCCGATCACGCTGCCGGCACACGCCTCGATCCTCACCGGGCGCTCGCTGCCCGGCCACGGCGTGCTCTCCAACAGCGGTTTCGCGCTGGCGGAGTCGATCCCGGGCCTGGCGGGCAGCCTGCGCCAGGCGGGCTACGCAACCGGCGGCTTCGTCTCGACCAAGCTGCTCTCGGCGAAGGCCGGCTTCGGGCACGGCTTCGAGCAGTTCGACGACCGGATCACGCTGGCGCCGTCGCGGCGAGGCGGCGTGACCGGGTTCCCCGAGCGCGCCGGGGACGAAACGCTCGCCGCGGCGCTGGCGTGGCTGGCGACCGTGCCGAAGTCGAAGCCCGCGTTCCTGTGGGTCCACCTCTTCGAGCCGCACACGCCGTACGCGCCGCCGCCCGAGCTGGCGGCCCGCTACGCGAGCGATCCGTACCAGGGCGAGGTCGCGGCGGCGGACGCCGTGCTGGGGCGCCTGCGCGACGGGCTCGACCGCGCGGGGCGCGGCCGCGTGCTGACGCTGGTCGCGGGCGATCACGGCGAGGGGCTGGGCGACCACGGCGAGGCCACGCACGGGATCTTCCTGTTCCAGGAAGTGATGCGCGTGCCGCTGGTCGTGCACGGCCCGGACTGGGGTGTCCGGCCGGCGGTGGTCGACGCGCCGGTTTCGCTGACCGACCTCGCGCCGACCGTGCTGGAGCTGGCGCAGCTCCCGGCGCTGGCGGGGGCGGACGGGCTCTCGCTGGCGGCGGTCGTCACCGGGCGCGGCCCGGTCCCGGCGCGCCCCGGCGTCTTCGCCGAGAGCTACATGCCGCAGATCGAGTACGGCTGGTCGGGCCTGCGCGCGCTGGTGCAGGGGAAGACGAAGCTGATCCAGGCGCCGCGCTCCGCGCTGTACGACCTGGCGGCGGACCCGGGCGAGCGGAACGACCTGGCCGCCGCGCGCGCGGCGGAGATCCCGCCGCTGGTCGAGGCGCTGACCGATCTGCGGCGCCGGGCGATCGCCGCAGCCCCCGCGCCGTCGGACGCGGCGGCCTCGGTCTCCGAGGACCAGATGAAGGACCTCCAGGCGCTGGGCTACGCGGCCAGCGGGCGGTCCGGGCGGCCGGGCAGCGGCGACCTGGTCGACCCCGCCGCGACCAACCCGCTCGATCGCCAGGAGTTCGTCGGACAGTTCTCGAAGGCGATGGACCTGGTCCAGGCCGGCCGGCCGCGCGACGCGCTCTCGACCTTCGAAAACCTTCGCCACGAGGACCCGCGCAACGTCTCGCTGCTCCACCAGTACGGCCAGGCGCTGATGCTGTCGGGCTTCATCGACAACGCGCTCGAGATCTTCCGGATCGCGGTCGAGGCCGACCCGTCGTACGCGCTGGGCTGGCAGCGGATCGGGCAGATTCTCGACGCCAAGAAGGACCTGCCGGGCGCGGAGGCCGCCTACCGCAAGGCGATCGCCGCCGGCCCCGACATGCTCCAGGCGCACAAGGCGCTGGCCGGGCTGCTGATCGAGACCGGACGCATGGACGAGGGGATCGCCGCGCTCGAGGACGCGCAGAAGATCGACCCGCTCGACGCCGGGGTCCAGCGCGACCTGGAGCGATTCCGGGCCCAGCAGGGGCGGTAGCTGCCCCTGGTTTGCCGGTTCGCTAGGCGTCGTAGGTCGGCTGGCCGCGCTGGATCCGCTTCAGCTTCTCGACGAAGGTCGTGCGCTTGAGGTCCAGCAGCTGCGCCGCGCGGGCCTTGTTGCCGCGGGTCAGCTCGAGGCTCTGCAGGATCAGGTTGCGCTCGATCTCGGAGACGACGCCGCGGAAGTCGAGGCCGTCCTCGGTGACCTGCACGGAACCGGCGGGGGCCAGCGACTGGCCGTCGAGCTCGACCGGCAGGTCGGCGGCGTCGACAAAGGTGCGGCCGCCCGACATCACGGTGGCGTACTCGATCGTGTTCTCCAGCTCGCGCACGTTGCCCGGCCACTCGTGCCGCATCAGCACGCGCATCGCGTCCTGCGACAGCTCCTTGGCCGGCAGGCGGTTGCGCGCGGCGTACTTGGCGACGAAGTGCGCCGCCAGCAGCGGCACGTCCGAGCGCCGCTCGCGCAGCGGCGGGACGAAGACCGGGATCACGTTCAGGCGGTAGAACAGGTCCTCGCGGAACTCGCCGCGTTCGACCTTCGCCCGCAGGTCCTCGTTGCTGGCGGCCACGACCCGGACGTCGATCGGGATCGCCGCGGTGCCGCCGACCCGCGAGACCTGCCGGCTCTGCAGCACGCGCAGCAGCTTGACCTGCAGGTCCGGCCGCATCGTGCCGATCTCGTCCAGGAACAGCGTGCCGCCGCGCGCCAGCTCGAAGCGGCCGGGCTTGTCGCGGTCGGCCCCCGTGAAGGCGCCGCGCACGTGGCCGAACAGCTCGGACTCGATCAGGTTCTCGGGGATCGCGCCGCAGTGCACGGCGACCAGCCGCCCGCTCCGGCGCACCGGGTGGCGGTGGTGCAGGGCGTGAACGATCAGTTCCTTCCCGACGCCGCTCTCGCCGGTGATCAGCACCGTGCTGTCGACCTGCGTCACCTTGTCGAGCAGCTGGAACATCCGCTGCATCGACGGGCTCTTGCCGATGATCCGGTCGAAGCCGGAGCGCTCGGCCAGCTCGGTCCGCAGCTGCGCGTTCTCCTCGCGCAACGCGCGGGTGTCGGCCGCCCGCTCGATCGCGAACCGCAGCTGGCTCATCGCGAACGGCTTGGGGAGGTAGTCGGCGGCCCCCTCGCGCATCGCCTGGACGGCGGTGTCGATCGAGGCGAAGCCGGTCACGACCAGCACGATCAGGCCGGGAAAGTGCTCGCGGGCCTGGCGGGCCAGGTCGAGGCCATCCTGGCCGGGGAGCTTGACGTCGGTGACCAGGACGTCGGCCGGCTCCTCGACCAGCAGCTGGAAGGCCCGCTCGCCGCACTCGGCGCCACGCACCCTGTGTCCCAGCTCCGCGAGGTAACCGACGATCGTCTGCAACAGGCCCGGGTCGTCTTCCGCCACCACGATGTGAAAGCGCTCGCTTTCCCTCGGCATGCTCCCCATTCCCCTTCCGCCCCGTCCCGTGCGTCCATCCGTGTGCGGGTCGTCGTCGACTGCGCGGTGTCTTCAAGGAATACATAGGCGGCGCGAAGCGAGTGTCAAGACTTCGACCACCGGGCACGGATCCCCGGCGGGGCGTCGGCGGACCGACGCTCCGGCCGCGCCCGGGCCGCCCGCCCGGCCATCGGCAAACCCCCTGTTCGCAACGAGTTGCGCCCGCTCCGCGGGCCCCGGCCGCAAGGCACGGCGCTTGCTGCCTCGCGCGGATGGCCCGTGGGCCATCGGAGTCGATCGTGCGGAAGCTCCTCCCGCTCGGACTGCTGCTCGTGTCCGCCGCCGCGGCCACGGTGCCCGCCGTGCGCGCGGCCGGCGAGCCCTCCGCGCGCCAGCGGCTCGCCGCGCTCGACCGGCGCGGGCCGGCGCCCGCGGACCAGGTCGCGCGGCTCGCGAGCGAGGCGCTGGCGGCCGCGCCCGGCGACCCGACGCTGCTCTGGCGCCGCGGCGACGCGCGCCGCCGGCTGGGCCAGGACGACCTGGCGCTGGCCGACCTGCGGCAGCTGATCCGGACCGCGCCCGACTCGCCGTACGCCGTGCGCGCGCA
>CAYZDB010000050.1:0-1099 GCA_964476985.1 uncultured Acidobacteriota bacterium
GGCGGGCGCGCCGACTTCCAGGACAAGTACGGGCGGCCGATCGCGGACGGCTCGAGCGGCGCGCCGGTGAGCGCGACGAGCGCCTGCTCCATCCGCCGCTCGTCCGCGACGCGCCGGGCGATCTCCTCGGGAGGCGGGACGGGGGCGGAGGGGTCGCGCCAGGCCGACCGGAGCAGTTCGACGCGCTGCAGCCAGTCGGCGCGCGGGTCGGGAGCGGCGGGGCCGGGCGCCGGAAGGGGAGGCGCCGCGAGGGCGAGCCCGAGGGCCCCCAGGGCCAGCGCCACGCCGAGCGCACGCGCCGCGAAGGCGCGCCGCGCTCCGGCCCGGAGCCGTCCCGGGAATGCCGTCATCTCGCTCACGTCCTCGGCCGCAGGCGCCCGGTGCGCCGTCGGCGGGCGCCCGAGCCGTTCGGGTCCCCAGTCCGCGCCCCTGGCCTGGCCTGAAGCTACGGTCAATCGGGGGGGGAGCAAGGGGCGGATTGACCCGGGCCCCGCGGTCCTCCTAACCTCGCTCGCTTCGGGCGGCGCCGGACGCCGCCGGACGGAGACGACCGGTGCCCGGTGCGGAGCGGCCGCGGATCCTGGTGACCAACGACGACGGCATCGCCGCCGCCGGGCTGGCCGTCCTGGCGGCCGCGCTGGCCCGGGTGGGCGAGGTTGCCGTGGTTGCCCCGGCCAGCGAGCAGTCGGGGGTGGCGCACTCCCTGTCGCTGCGCCGGCCGCTGCGGGTCCGGGAGGAGCGAGCGGGCTGGTACGCGGTCGAGGGGACCCCCACCGACTGCGTGAACCTGGCCTTCCTGCACCTGCTCGGCGCGCCGCCCGACCTGGTCGTGTCCGGAATCAACAATGGCTACAACCTGGCCGACGACATCCTGTACTCGGGCACGGTCGCCGCCGCGCTCGAAGGCCGCACGCTGGGCGCGCCGAGCCTCGCGGTCTCCGTCGACTTCGACGCCCCCGGGCCGGTCCGGGCGCGGGCCGCAGCGATCGCGGCGCGGGTCGCCGAAGCCGTGCTCGAGCGCGGCCTGCCGGCCGACGCGGTGCTCAACCTGAACGTGCCGCCGGCGCCGACGGGAGTGCGTATCACGCGCCAGGGCCGG
>CAYZDB010000050.1:1109-13314 GCA_964476985.1 uncultured Acidobacteriota bacterium
GCGCGCGCTGCGCGAGGGGCTGCTGGTGCGTCCGGCCGACGGCGCGGAGGGTTTCCGCTGGGTCGGGCTGCCGCCGACCGAGTGGGTCCCCGAGCCGCTGGCCGACCACCAGGCGATCGCGGAGGGCCTGGTGTCGATCACGCCGCTGCACTCGGACCTGACCTTTCACCGCGCGATCCCGGGCTTCGAGCGCTGGGACTTCGCGGCGGCGCTGGGCCCGTGACCGCCCGCCCCTCGACGGCCGCGGTGCGCCGCGCGCGGATGGTCGACCGCCTGCGGTCCCAGGGGATCGCCGACGCGCGCGTGCTGGAGGCGATGGCGGCGGTGCCGCGCGAGGCCTTCGTCCCCGAGGCGCTGCGCGGCCGGGCCTACGAGGACGAGCGCCTGCCGATCGGCGAGGGGCAGACGATGAGCCTCCCCTGGACCGTGGCCCGGATGTGCGAGCTGATCGGCGCGGCGCGCGGGTCGAAGGTGCTCGAGATCGGCTCGGGCAGCGGCTACCACGCCGCGGTCCTGGCGGCGATGGGGCTGATCGTCTTCTCGGTGGAGCGCCACGCCGCGCTGGCCCGCGAGGCCGCGGCGCGGCTGCGGGACCTGGGCTACCTGTCGGCGACGGTGAAGCACTTCGACGGCAGCTACGGCTGGGCCGCCCAGGCGCCCTACGCCGGCATCCTCGTCACGGCGGCCGCCCCGGATATCCCGTCCGCGCTGGTCGGGCAACTCGCGCCGGGCGGCCGGCTCGTCCTCCCCCTCGCGCGCGACGCGGAGGGGAAGGAGCAGCGGCTGGTGGTGGTTACGCTCGACGCCGGCCAGCTGGTCGAGCAGGACCACGGCGAGGCCTCCTTCGTCCCGCTGATCGGCCGCTTCGGCTACCCGCGCCGCAGCGGGCTTTGACAGACCGCCCCCGATCGGCTAGTTTCCTCCGGCTCTGAACCGGTCGGGGTGTAGCGCAGCCTGGTAGCGCACCTGCTTCGGGAGCAGGGGGTCCCGAGTTCAAATCTCGGCACCCCGACCAATAACCCCCGAAAAGTCAGCATGATGCGTCAGGCTCCCTTGCGGGGCGCGTGCGCCGTCTCGGCTTTTTGCAATGCTTTTTGCAACCCGCGAGACTCGAGCGCGAGCATCGCCTCGCGGCGGAGCCGGTCGGTGGCGTGCGCGTAGCGGTCGACGATGGCCGCCGACGTGTGCCCGAGCAGATCGGCCAGCACCGAGGGGTGCACGCCCGCCTCGAGGGCCCGCGTCGCGAACGTGTGCCGGAGCACCTTCGCCGGCGAGCCGGTCGTCACCCCCGCCCGCCGGTACAGCTTCACGAAAGCAGTCTTCAGCCCGGCCACCGTCACCGGGCCGCCGTGCGCGTTCAGGAAGACCAGCCCCTCCCGCCGGGCCTCGAGCGAGACGACCTCGCCCCCGTGCGAGGGGTCCGACTTCCGGCACTCCTCGAGCAGCGCCCGGAGGGTGTCGGTCAGGGCGATGCTCCGGGCCACCCCGGTTTTCGCCCGCGGCGCGTAGACCGTCCCGCGGGTGAGGTCGACGTTCTCCCACCGGAGCGCGACGACCTCACCCCGGTCCATGCCCGTCCCGAGCATCCACCGGACGATGCGCGAGAGCCACAGGTCCGCGGCCGCGAGCAGCGCCGCCTCCTGGTCATCGTCGAGGAACACCACCTTGCGCCGCGGCTCAGCAGGGCGGGGGACGCGCCGGGCCTCGGCCGGGTTGTCCTTCACGAGCCCGCGGTCCTGCGCCCACCGAAAGACCTTGGAGAGCGCCACGAGGTCTTTCTTGACCGTCGCGGGCCCGGCCTTGTCGGACCGCCGATTCTTGAACCGCTCCACGTCGTCGACCGTCACGCGCGAGGCGAGCAGGGCGCCGAGCTCGTCGTCGATCGCCGCGAGGCGCTGCTCGTAGAAGGTGACGCTCCCGTTCCGGCTCCGGTATTGCGCCGTGAACCGCTTCGCGAGCGCCCGGACCGTGAGCCCCTTTTCCTTCGGCCGGTCGCTCTCGAGCGGCTGCCACGTCCCGTTTTCGACTTCGGTCCGGCGCGTGCTCGCGTAGTTGCTGACCGCCAGCCGGGCGCGGGCGTGCTCCTTCGCGGACGCGTCCGGCTTCACGGTGCGCCGGCCCTTCGGCTCGTCCGTGATCCGCTTCCCGTCCGGCCCGCGGTAGCTGGCGAAGTAGACCGTACTCCCGTCGCTCCGTTCGTACTTGTGAACGGCCATCTACTCCTCCCCCTCGGCCGCCGCCCGGATCGCGGCGAAGAACCGGTCCGCGGCCGCCTCGTACTGGGCCGGGTCGGTATCGTCGGCGTGCTCGAGCATCGCGTCGACCTCGGCCAGGATCGCGTCGAGTGTCTCGGGCGGCAGGTCCGCCAGACGTGCGTGGGGGATCAGGTCGAGCGTGCGCGTGGTCATCGTCTCCTCCTCCTCGCGGTGGAGACGCACGACGGCTGACCGGCACTTGCCGGCGGCAGAACGCCCCGAACGATCGCAGGATGCGGTACGCTTCGGACAGCTCGCATCGTGGCTATCTCCACGTCGCGGGTTAGGGGCCGTCGGGTGTTGACGCACTCGGCGGTCCCGCCTACGCAACAAGACTGCACCTTGCCGGCCGTCGAAGTCAACGTCCCTCCCGGACGTGCGGTTGAACCTCTCTGGCTCCCTGGCCGGCCGTCGCGACCGGCGCCGGAACCAACCCGGCCGCGGTGTCGCCTTCAGTCCCCTCCGCCTGTGCTACCCTGAGCAGCTGCTGGAAAGCGGGATATAGCGCTTGCGCGTCGGTTTGGCGCCGGAGATCGTGCATGCCAAACGAACTCCTGCCCCTCGCTCTCGGAGTATCGGTATTCCTGGGCGTGAGTTGGCGGTGTCTCGATCTTAGATCGAAGATATTGGTCTGCCCGGCCGTACTAGGCGGGCTTGTCGGTAGCCGATTCATCTGGTTTGTTTTTTTCGGTCAGATGACGTGGCTCGCCGGAATGCAGGCGACCGTATCTGCTCCTCTCGCTCCTCCGCGGTCTCTTCTGGGAGGACTCATCGGTGGTTGCGCTGGCGCGGCGATTGGGGCTCTACTTCTTCGCGTGCCGGTGGGTCCAGTCCTCGACTGCTTGGCGCCCGCCGTTGCCATATCGGCCGTGCTCGGTCGGATCCAGTGCTTCATGGCGGGCTGTTGCTTCGGCATGCCCACAAGGCTGCCATGGGGAGTCAGGTACAACCTCGGTACCACCGCGGGCAGATCCTTGGGCCCTCTGCCCCTGCACCCTGTTCCGCTCTATGAGGCCTTCCTGATTGCTCTGCTGGGAGTCTATCTACTCCGCCCCGCTCCTACTTGGCGATCGATCGGCACGCTACTGTTCGGGTATGGTGTCATCCGGTTCTCAACGGACTTCCTCAGAGCCGACACCCCGCTCTGGCTCGGACCGCTGTCGAGTTCTCAGGTCCTGACGCTGACGGTATTCGTGCCGGGCGGCGCGGCGGCCATTGCATTCTCAAGCCGCTACGGCGCCGGCGGTTCAAGTCCGCCGGCGCCGAGGCAGCCCGGCTAGGTTGCGGTCTTCAGCATGCCGGTGCCGCCGAGATCCAAGGTGAGTCGCATGGCGTTGAAGTCAAACGTCCCGGTCACGTCCATCTCGATCCCGATGCGGTCATTAGCGCCGTAGAACGCATTCGTCATGGTGGTGTAGAGCGTACCCGTGACCGCTCCGGTTTGAGTGTTCAGGGTCAGCACGCTTGGCAGGCCGCCAAAAAGCGCGAACACGTTATCCCCGGTGCTATCTGGACTGGTCCGAGAGTGAACGAAGGTGGGGATCCTCGCGTAGAGTGAGGTGATAACAAGTCTGCGCGTAACGGAGTTCCCCCCCTGCCTAACTTCCGCCGTTAGCTGGAGATCCGAGACCGCCGGAACTGCATCGATGGCGGTTCCCCATTCGCGGCGGTTTTGAATAGTTCCGCCGGTCGACTGCGCCAAGGAACCGGAGTATGCCGACCCGACGCTGTGCGGAGGACCCGAGCCGCCGTCCCGAGTCATGACCAACTCGAGCGAGTAGCCCTCTTGCCACGGCTCGCAGATCGAGCAGCCACAGCCGTACCAGCGGTCACAGTCAGGCTCGCCCGGTTCACACGCGCCATTGCAAACTTCGGTGACCGGATCCCAATCGCACTGAGAGGCTGCGGCTACGAATACTCCTGAGAGAGAGAGAAGGACGAGCAGCCCGCATAGGAACATACGCTTGTACCTCATACACCACCTCCCATTCTCACTTGCTTTCGTCTGCCACTATGGGGGCGCCCACTCGGCCCAGTTTGAATCCCGTGAACACTCCGTCTTCCGACACGACGTATACCGCCGGGTACATCGTGCAGGAGGAGAGGTAGCCCGGCATTGGCCATTCGACCTTGTACTGCGGTAGTCCGGTAGGCACCGGAAGAGCGCGATCGCTCACCGCCAGGAATACAAGGCGGTCGTACTGCAGCCCGCCAATTCTCCAGCCGTTCTCAGCAAGTTCCGGAACCCAGATTCTGGTTCCGGGGCAATTGGCACCAGCCACAAAAAAGGCGGTGGTCTTGTCGTTGAAGCCCCGGGTACTGTGAATATTTCCCGCGCGATCGCGCAGGCCGAATTCCACGAATGGTCTCCCCAGATTCGCCCGGAGCGCCGAACTACACTTCTCGATGGATTCCTTCGCGCTCCCAGTCCTTCTCGGGGCGAGAGGTTCATTGCCGTCTATCCCCGGACGGTTGCAGCCGGCAACCATGAGAAATCCGCCCAGAGCTAACGCGGCAACTAGGGCATGCGATTCCACTCTCTTCATCGCCGCCTCCGCGAAAGAGCTCCCCCTCGTGTCGCTCCGTGCTCGCGCGGGGAGATTGGGCGAAATTGCGAAGAGAGTCAAGTAGATCGCGGTTGACGAGAACTTCACGCGCCGAAAAGGACCTTGGCCGTGATCAACCCGCTGTCATCACCGAATCAGCGCGGCGATCGTCGCCTCGCGCCGGGCCTTCTCGTCCTGCTGCTTCTCCACCACCTCGACCTCGGGGATGCGCGACCGGCTCGCCGGCGTCAGCCCCAGCTCCCGAGCCAACATCGCCGCCGCCCGGAGCTGGGCCCGCAGCTCGTCTCCCCGGGCCGGGTCCTTCTCCACGATCGGCGCCAGGTCGCGCACGGCCGCGCAGGCCAGGCACCATTGCGCGAAGACCTCCCGGTCCGCCCGCGTCGCCCGGGCCGTGATCTGCGGCAGCGTGGCCCGCCACAGGGCCTTCGCCCGCGCCGGCAACCAGCTCGGCGGCTCGGTCGGCAACGGGTCGGCCTCGATCGCCTTCGCACGCGTCCCGCCCTGCGCCGTCAGACCGGACGGGCCGCAGTACCGCGCCGCCGGCGTGCCCCTGATCGGACCCCTAGCGCCCATGATTTGCCCCCGTTCGGATTCTTGGATTCGCGTGCGTGTGGTTGGGGCGCGGCTTCTCACGGCTTCCGCCCGAAAAAACAGCCGCGGCTTGACGCTTCGTCTTCACGTTGTGGCACGACGCGCAGAGCGCTTGCAGGTTGCCGCGCTCGTGGGTCCCGCCTCGCGTCAGAGGTTGGACGTGGTCGACCTGGGTCGCCGGCCGGCCGCACGGACAGATCGGCTCCTCGCGCAGCACCCGGGCCCGGATCGCCAACCACGCGCCCCCGTATCCCTGCTGCTGCCGGGTGCCGCGGTCCCGGTATCGGGTGTCCCGCCGACGATGGGCCGGGCAGCGTGAGCCCGTGCCCGGGCTGACCAGGGCCGGGCAGCCGGGCTGCGAGCATGGACGCTGGACGTGACTCACAGGGCCTCCGATCCGCCGGCCGCCGGCGCCGTTTTTTCGCAGCGACCGAGCGAGAAGCCCGCGCCCACCCAAATTCGCACCCGGGCGTTAAATGGGTCGGGGGTCGCGAAGATTGAAAGGGTCATGCGCCCGGCCTCGCGACGGCTGGGGGAACCTTCTCCGAAATGTCTGTCTGTGATTTTCGGAATTCATTAAAGGGGGTGTGTACGTCTTCCGACATTTCGGAGAAGGTTGCCCGCTCGGCGGTGGCCCAGACCTCGAGCGCCCACGAGGTAATACGCCAGAGGTCCGCTCTGCCCGGCCCGTTCGGGATGCGCTGTACCAGCTTGTAAGCGGTGAGGTCCTCGAGGTCGCGGCGGGTCGTGTTCGCCGGGTGGTCGATCAGCACGGCGAGGTCGGTTGTGTCCAGCGGGTCGGCCGCGGAGCGGAGGTGCTCGAGCAGCCGCCGCCGGCGGATCGGGATGGTATCCAGCGCGACCTTGCCGACCAGGCCCCAGGCGCTCGTCTCGTCCGCCCCGAGGGTGCGGAGCCCGTCGAGGAGCTGGCGGAGCTGGATCGCCACCCGGGCGGGGCCCTCGGCGCCCAGGACGAGCTCGATCTCTCGCGTGTAGCGGTCGCGCTCGACGGCGGCCCGGCCGCGGGCGACCAGCTTCGCCCAGGCGGTCAGGCGGACCACGTCCGCGGGGGAGAGGTGGGCGGGGTTCGCGGACAGGTCGAGCGGCGCGAGGAGATCGGTCACGGCGGCGGAGAGGTCGGCCCGCATGGACCGCTCGAGCCCGTCGCGGTTCAGGGCCCGGCTGCACATGGGGTCGGTCGCGGTCGCGTCCGGGCGGTAGAGCAGGAAGCGGTCCCCGAGGGCGGTCATGACTGCATGGGCGCGGTCGATCACGGGGGTGCAGGCGCCGATCGCGCCGACCTTGCCGGCCCAGGCGAGAGACTGCCCGCCGTCGCTTCCGACTGTGCGCGTCCACTCGCCGTCGAACACCTCGCGCAGCGCGGCCATGACGGCGGCGCGGGCGTCGCGGTTCATGGAGAGGATCGACCCGAAGTCTTTCAGGACGAGCACGCCAAACGTCCCGATCTGCCGGAGGAGCCCGCCGGTCGCGTTCTTGCCGCGCTCCTTGCGAGCGGTCGCGGAGAGCAGGGCGCCCTCGGAGGAGATCGTGGAGACGAACGTCACGTCCGGGGCGCCGACCAGGGGCAGGAGGTACTCCGTCTTGCCCGACGACGGGGGCGCCACGACCAGGAGCCAGAGCGGGGTCCCGGGGCGGCGGTTCGCGACGTAGGTTGCGAGCGTGACCCAGACTGCTCCGGGGTCGTCGAGGTAGAGGTGCCGGCGGTAGACGGCGAGCACGTCATCGACGGTTGTCATGCGGTCACCGCCCGGGGGTGCGCGATCCCGAGAGATAGGCCGCGCTCGAGCTCGCGCAGGACGGACGCCTCCCCGTCGCTCTCGGCCAGCCCGTTGACTTCGGCGGCCCAGAGCAGGGCGGAGCGGACCGTCGCCGCGTCGATCAGGCTGGCGCCGACCAGCTCGCCCATGCGGGCCGCAGCGCTGTAGAGGGTGGTCCCGCGACTGCCGCGGGGGGCGCCGGCAACGCGGTCCCGCTCGCGCTCGAGCGCCACGGCCGCATAGCGTGAGGAGGCTGCCACGCGCCCCGCCGGCGGCACCGCCCGCGTCTCGGGCACGGGATCGGTCAGCAGCCGGAAGATGTCGTGCGGCAGGGCCCGGAGCGGCGCCTCACCGGGAGCGCAGCCGGGGAGCCAGTCGTAAACCTTGCCCGTCGCCGGGTGGACGCTTCCCGGGTAGACGACTTGTCCGCCGTCGGCGCGGACGTCGACGTGCGGGCCGATCTTCCCCGAGCTGTTCGGGACGTGCACGCCGCCGGGGATCGCGAAGTAGTGGTGCCGGCCGCCGCCGCCCGTGCGAACCGTGATCGTTTGGACGGGGCATTCCCAGGTCGCGCCCTTCGCGACGTCGACGTCGACCACGAGCAGCGCGTAAGAGACGATGCCGCACCGCACGCCCACGTTGCCGGCGGCGGCCCAGGCGAGCGCCTGCTCGCGCGTCTCGCGCGGCGCTTTCGTCCAGCCGAACAGCCGCGGTTTCTTCCCGTCCAGCGGGGTGAACGACCAGCCGCGGTCATACCCGAGGCCGACCCAGAGGAGCCGCATCTCGCGCGGTGTCATGCCCCCCCCTTGCGGGCGGCGGCCGCCTGGTCGATAGCCGCCTGCCGCAGCACGGTGACGTGCTCGACGCTAGGCAGCAGCGCGAGCTCGAGCGCCTCGAGCGCCTCGACCACGTCGGCCGGGGCGTCCATGTCGGCGAGAGTGTTCCGCGCGACGTAGGCATAGGTGACTCGCGCGAATTGCAGCAGCGGGTCAGGCACGAGCCCCGCGGGTGGCAGGCCTTTGCCGTGCCACCAGGCGAGGAGGTTCTTTCTCCCCTTGCTCGAGTTGTGCGGCTGGCAGAGCGGGAGGTAATTCTCGGCCCCCTCCGGGGCGGCCCAGAGCGATCGGGCGACGATGTGATCGCCGGTCCCGTTCGGAGCGATCGGCTCACCGCAGGCGATACACTCCATCCGTCGGGCGAGCCGGAGCGTCAGGTCTCGCGAGGGGCGGGCGATACAGACTTGCCAGCGTTCCCGCGCGAACAGCTCCGGCGCGTGGTCGCCCACCTTCGCCGAGTGTCCGAGCGCGTAGGCCCGGTAGAGCACTTGGCGCCAGGTCGGGCTCACAGATCCCCGGCCTCCCGCAGCTCGGCCAGGATGTTGAACAGTTCCGCGCCGGCCTTCGCGACGGTCTCGACGGCGGCCGGGGGAGCGGCGCCGTCCCGCTCGTGGCACCACGCGACCTCGAGCGCGGCATCGGCCATGGTTCGGTTGACCGCCGCGAGGAGCCGGAACCGCTCGGGGCGGATCACGATGCCCGCCGCATCTCGGCGACGAACTGCTCGAGCGCGCGCCGCTCGTAGAGCACACGTCGTCCGATCCGGACGGCCGCGATCAGCCCCCGGGACCGCAGCTTCCGAAGGGTCTCCGGCGCCAGCCCGAGCATCCGGGCCGCGTGCGGCTCGGAGTAGATCAGCGCGTCATGAGGCGGACCCGCGTCGTGCTTCTGCATCGTGTTCTCCAGACCGGCTTCGTCCGGTCGTGAGCACGATGCGACGCGAATGTAGGCGAAACCGAACGCCGCGCCGGGGGTCTATTTCGCCGGGTTCGGGACTCTCCGGAGATCAACGCCGAACCACGCGCCGATGATCCTGCGCGCCTTCCCGGCTGGCGTCGCGCGCGACGCGAGCGCCGTTCCGAGCTTCCCCGTGAGCGTCACGCGGTGCTCTGCCCGCGTGCGCGGGTAGTCCGCGAGGATGCCCCGCTCGAGCGCCGCGACCGCCGCCTGCGCCCCGCTGGGCGCCGTGGGGACCCACGCCTCGAGCGCCGCGACCAGCGCGCGCAACGTGTCATCGGTCGGCAGGGTAGACCGCCGGCCGGTCGTGCTGGTACGGAGCCGCCCGAGCCGACGCGCGGCCTCTCGGTTCTGTCGAAGGAACTCCCCCATCGGCTCGACTTCGCGGGCATCGGACTCGATCGCAAACGCCGTGCCGGCAAGTTCGTGGGCCTCGCGCCGCACCGCCACCGCGTATCGGTGGTGGAGCTTGACCTTCCGGTCAGCGCCCAGGATGACGCCGGAGACTGCGTCGGCGAGCGCGTCCAGGGCGCGACGCACGTCGGCCGGCGCGTCATCCGGCAGCACTATCGGCAGCGTCCCGGCGAGCCCCGTCGGCGGCGTCGGCCGGTAGACGAACGCGCGGACGTGCACCTCGAGCTGCTTCCGCAGGTCAGCGAGACACCGCCTGCGCAGCACGATACTCAGCGGGCGCACCTCGATGGTCGTGTGCTTCATGTCCGCCTCCCGTGGCGGTCCCGAGGAGAGAAACCCGGGGGCGCTGGCGGGTCGGGAAACCCGCCCCTCGAGCTCGAGGTGCGCCCCCGGAAAGCACGATCAGAATACCTCCCCCGCGCCGCGCTCTTTGCAATGCTCTTTGCAGGACCGAGCGCACTCGAGCGGGATGGAGCGGGATGCGACCTGTAAAGTCAACAGGTTAAGTAGTTTCGCCGTTCTTCGGGAGCAGGGGGTCCCGAGTTCAAATCTCGGCACCCCGACCAGTTAAAACCCCCGTCGCACTAGGCAATTCACCGAGTCGCCTCCGCAGTATCTACCTCGGTCGAATCGTTGCTGTCACCTTCGGTGTCGAATCGTCCGCCGATCTTCTCGGAGATCGCGCGAAGTCTGGCGTCCGTGATCCTGATGTAGTGCCGTGCCATGTCCGCCGATGCGTGGCAGAGGGCCGCCATCGTCTCCAGTTCCGTCGCCCCGGCCGCCCCGACCCGCGTGCCGTGGGCATGCCGCAATCTCTTCCACGGGTCCTCGGTGCCCAGCTTGGCCCGGCGGAAAGCCCGGACGAGCGCCTGCTTGGCCCGGTACATGGGGATCGGCTCGCCTTCCGGGGTGAGGAAGACCTGGGGGCGGACCAACCCCGTACGGAGCTTCTTCGCCTCGGTCAGGATCTCCCTCATGGCGGCGTTCAGGAAGATCGTCCGCGGCTCACCCGTCTTCTGGCGCGGGGCGACGACGGTCCTGGCCTTCATGCGATGTCGCTCCAGCAGAGGGCAAGGATCTCGCCCCGGTCCTGCCCAGTCTCGACGGCCCAGCGCACCACCCGCGCCAGCCACGGCGCACAGGTCCCGACTAGCCGCGCGACCTCTCTCCTGTACGCGTCGGGTACCCTCAGCGACGCTTGGCTCATCCTGCCGAAGGCGTGCCTCGCTCTGCGCCGCCGGCGCCCAGGCATCAAACTCCTGACGACGGTGGCGGTCACACGCACCGTGCTGCTCGGCGAGTGGTTCGAGGCCTCGACCGTGGCCTTCCTTTTCGCATTTTCGCTGATGCTCGAGTCGTGGAGCGTCAGCCGGGCGCGGCGCGCTATTGCAGGACTCATGGATCTCTGCCCACCAGTCGCCACGATTCTCGACGCCGACGGCGTCGACCGTGACCGGCCGCTTGACGACGTGGCGGTCGGCATGCGCGTGCTCCTGCGGCCGGGGCAGCGATTCCCGCTCGACGGCACCGTCCTGCGCGGACGAGCGACGTGAACCAGGCCTCGATCACCGGCGAAAGCCTGCCCGTATCACGCGGTCCGCGCGATTCGGTCTTCGCGGGTTCGATCAAAGGTCCGGGCGCCATCGAATAGCGCACGTCCGAGCTCGCGTCGGACACTACGTTGGCCTGGATCATCCGCCTGGCAGGAGAGGCGCAGCACGCTCGCGCGGCGGCCGAGCGAGGGTTGAGCGCTTCGCGGGTATCTACACGCCGGCGGCGATGGCCCGAGAGTTGTTGGTCTGCGTTCTGCCGCCGGTTCTCTTCGCGGCGCCATGGGGCGCCTGCGTCTCTCGAGCGCTGGTTCTGCTGGTCGTCGCCTGTCCCAGCGCCCTCGTGTTCTGGACGCCGGTCAGCATCGTCGCTGCGATTGCCGCGGCCGCGCGTCACGGCGTCCTGATCAAGGAGAGCCTCTACGTTGAACTCCCCGCCAGGCTCCGCGCCATCGCGATCGACAAGGCCGGCACGCTGACCACGGGTCGCCCCCGGCTCATCGGTCTTCTTCTGCATGGGGAGAAGGACGAGGCGACCGTCTTGCGTCGCGCTGCGGCTCTCGAAGCGTGCCGTGAGAATCCTCTCGCTCGCGCGCTTGTCGCTTACGTGGAGGATCGTGGTATCCCTGTCTTCGCTGCCGAGAATCACCGAGCCGTACCGGGCAAGGGTGGTGGGAGCATCGTCGACGGGGAATCATTCTGGATTGGATCGCGCTGCCTACTCGCCGAACAGGGACTCGAGGCGCCGGCCGTTCGGGAGCAGATCGAGTGGCTGTCCGACTTGGGCCAGTCGATACTCGCGCTCGGCACGGCCTCGAGGGTCTGCGGCTCTCTCGCGGTGTCCGACACCGTACGTCCGGGCGCTCTATGCCGCGGGACTTGAACTCGTCGTCATGCTCACCGGCGACAACGAGGCCACCGCACGCCCGATCGCTCTGCTGACTGGTGTCGACGAGTATCGAGCCGAGCTTCTACTGGAGGACAAGATCGCGGCGGTCCGCGCACTGGTCGAGCGTTTTTCAAACGTGGCCATGGTCTGTGACGGTGTGAATGACGCCCCTTCGATAGCTGAAGCGAGCCTCGGCATCGCGATGGGAGTCGCTGGTAGTGGCGCGACACTCGAGACGAGCGACATCACGTTGATGTCCGATGACCTGTCGAAGCTGGCGTGGCTCGTGCGCCACTCGCGGCGCACGCTGCGGATCATCCGCCAGAACATCGCCTTCTCACTCGGGGTCAAAGCCATCTTCGTCGGTC
>CAYZDB010000051.1:0-13169 GCA_964476985.1 uncultured Acidobacteriota bacterium
GCCTCCGAGGATTCGGTCAGGGCGTGGCCCAGGGTGGAGGAACCCGCGCGCGATGCCGCCGCGTGGCCGTGGCCGCACGCGGCGGCGGGCGGGGCGGCGGGCGGGGCGGCGGGCGGGGCGGCGCGCGGGGGCTGAGCCCAGCTCCTTCGCCAGCGCGCGGGCCAGCAGCTTCCAGGTGGCGCTGTCCTCCCGCCGAATCGATCGCGCGAGTTCCGCCTTGCGCCGCGCGTCGATCGCGTCCATCTCGACCAGCTGCCGCCCGGTGAAGTCGAGGCGGCACGCGTCGTCGCCCTCCGGGACGATCTCGTACAGGAACTGCGAGTGCCGGCTCGGCCCCTTGGTGTGGGTGTTGTTCCAGCTCAGGCGCTCGGGGTAGAGGCAGACCAGCCGCTGCTTGACGACCTTCCCGCCGTCGTCGGTCAGGAAGGTGTCGGTGAGCAGGAAGGTGTCGTCGTTGAGGTGCTCGATCCGGCGCCGGCCGCGACGGCCGAGCCGCGCAACGTCGTCGGGCTGGAAGTCGACGCACCAGTCGTAGACCGCGCGGGCCGGGAACGGGAAGCGCTGGCTGAAGCGGAAGCGGATCGTGGCGAGGGGCATGGCGTAACTCCTTGCGGGCGGCGCTCCGGCATGGCGATGATCGAGCGAATGGTATAATCAAACCACATAAACCAGTAAGCCGCGAGGGGGATGTCCGTGGGAGAAAGCCTGAAGTCGGGGGTCTCGCTCGGTCCCTACCGCATCGTCTCGCCGCTCGGCGCGGGCGGCATGGGCGAAGTCTACCGGGCCACCGACACCAAGCTCGACCGCGACGTGGCGGTCAAGGTGCTGCCGGAGTCGCTCGCCGCCGATCCGGAGCGGCTCGCGCGGTTCGAGCGCGAGGCCAAGGTCCTCGCCTCGCTCAACCACCCGAACATCGCCGCGATCTACGGGCTCGAGGGGATCGGCGCGACCAGCGCGCTGGTCATGGAGCTGGTCGAGGGCGAGACGCTCGCCGAACGGCTGGAGCGCGGGCGGATCCCGCTCGACGAGACGCTCGCGATCGCGCGCCAGGTGGCCGAGGCGCTCGAGGCGGCGCACGAGAAGGGGATCGTCCACCGCGACCTCAAGCCGGCGAACGTCAAGATCACGCCCGAGGGCAAGGTCAAGGTGCTCGACTTCGGCCTCGCCAAGGCGATCTCCCCGATCGCCGGTTCGTCCGGCTCGGCCACCGAGGTCGCGAACTCGCCGACCATCACCCGCCACGCCACCGCGATGGGCGCGATCCTCGGCACCGCGGCGTACATGAGTCCGGAGCAGGCCAAGGGGAAGGCCGTCGACAAGCGCGCCGACGTCTGGGCCTTCGGCGCGGTGCTGTTCGAGATGCTCACGGGGAAGAAGCTGTTCGCGGGCGACTCGGTGGCCGAGACGCTGGCGGCCGTGCTGCGCGCCGACCCCGACTGGCGCGAGCTGCCGCCGGACCTGCCGAAGTCGCTGCGCGACCTGGTGCGCCGCTGCCTCGAGCGCGAGCCGCGCCGCCGGCTCCACGACATCGCCGACGCGCGGATCGTGCTCGACGAGCTGGCCGATGGGCGGGCGCTGGAGGCGCCCGAGAGCGCCGCGCCGCCCGCCGCGCCCGCGCGCCGGCTGGCGGCCTGGGGCGTTCCGCTGCTCGTCGGCGGGCTCGGCACGCTCCCGGTGGCGGCCGCGCTCTGGCAGCTGCGTTCCCCTGCGGCGGGCGCCGGTGCCGCGTCCGCCGCGCCGCCCCGGATCTCGTATCGCCAGCTCACCTTCAGCGCCGGCGGGGAGTTCGCGCCGTCGCTCGCGCCCGACGGGGAGAGCTTCGCCTTCGTCCGCGAGGTGGACGGCCAGGCCGACATCTTCCTGCAGCGGGTCGACGGGCAGAAGGCGATCAACCTGACCGAGGGCTGCCGCGAGAACGACGACGAGCCGGCCTTCTCGCCCGACGGGCGCTCGATCGCCTACCACTCCGAGTGCGGCGGCGGCGGGATCTTCGTCATGGGCGCGACCGGCGAGTCGGCCCGCAAGGTGACCGGCACGGGCCACAACGCCGCGTGGTCGCCCGATGGCCGCGAGCTGGCGATCGCCGACGAGCAGCTGCACCTGCCGTTCGGGCGGGGCACGACCAGCAAGCTCTGGGCCGTGCGCGTCGAGAACGGCGAGCGGCGGCTGCTCAGCGAGCAGGACGCGGTCCAGCCGAGCTGGTCCCCCGACGGCCGGCGGGTCGCCTTCTGGGGCCTGAAAGGGACCAGCTCGCAGCGCGACCTCTGGACCGTCGCCGCCGACGGGTCGCAGGCCGCGCCCGGCGCGGCCGTCCCGGTGATGGACGATCCCGCGGTCGACTGGAACCCGGTCTGGTCGGCGGACGGACGCGCATTGTTCTTCTCGAGCACGCGCGGCGGGACGATGAACACCTGGCGGATCCCGATCGATCCGGCGAGCGGCCGCCCGGCGGGAGAGCCGATCGCGCTGACCGCCCCGTCGAGCTGGGTCGGGTTCCTCTCGAGCTCGCGCGACGGGCGACGGCTGGCCTTCGTCGACCGCAACGTCCGGACGGCGGTCTTCGTCGCGCCGTTCGACCCGGTGCGCGGCGAGCTGGCCGGCCCGGCCCGGCGGATTCCGCTCGGCACGATCGAGGTGTACGAAGCGATCGATCTCGCCCCCGACGGCGAGTCGGTCCTGTTCGACAACGCCGGCCTGCCGCAGCACCTCTACCTCGCGCGGCCCGACGGGACGCTGCTGCAGCTGACCGACGGCCCGCATCGCGACCGGCAGGGGATGTTCTCCCCGGACGGGCAGTGGATCGTCTTCCAGAGCAACCGCTGGGGAAGCGAGCTGGCGCTGATCCGCCCGGACGGCAGCGGGATGCGGGAGCTGGTGACCGGCGGCACGACCGGCTGGTACCCGGCCTGGTCGCCGGATGGCCGGCGCCTGCTCTCGTCGGACTTCGAGAGCGCGTACGTGCTGGACATGGCGGACGGCGCGGCCAAGGGCCCGCTCGAACGACTGCCGCCACCGGACAAGGAACTCGACTTCTGGGCCTCGTCCTGGTCGCCCGACGGCCAGCGGATCGCGGGCGAGGTGAGCCGCGCCAACAACCCGGTCGGGATCGCGGTCTACAGCCTCGCGGATCGCTCCTTCCGCCGGCTCACCGCCGCGCCGGGCGCGCGCCGGCCGTACTTCCTGCCGGACGGAAAGCGGCTGCTCTGGGCGCGCCGCGAGGGGGTCGAGATCCACGACCTGGAGAGCGGCCGGACGCGCCTGCTCATGGCGGGGGCGCCGGGCTACGACATCGCGTGGGCGACGCTCTCCCGCGATGGGCGCCACCTCGCGTGGCACGAGCAGGCCGACGAGTCGGACCTCTGGCTCGCGCTGTTCGAGTAGCGGCGCGCCCTCAGGCGCCCTGCGCCCGCCCCTTCGGCAGCACGGCGGCGAGCACCGCGTAGCCCACCAGCGCCGAGAGCAGCGAGCCGGTCAGGATCCCCAGCCGGTCGATCACGATCTCCTGGCCGGTCTGGACCGGGTCGAACGCCAGCATCCCGATGAAGAGGCTCATCGTGAAGCCGACGCCGCAGAGGATCGCCGCGCCGTAGACGTGCCGGAACGCGACCCCGGCGGGCAGCCGGGCGATCCCCAGCTTGACCGCCAGCCAGGCGAAGGCGAAGACGCCGAGCTGCTTGCCGGCGAACAGGCCCAGCACGATCCCCAGCGGGATCGGCTGCAGCAGGTCGCGCGGGCTGAGCCCGGCCAGGCTGACGCCGGCGTTGGCGAACGCGAAGAGCGGCAGGATCCCGAAGGCGACCCACGGGTGCAGCGCGTGCTCCAGCACGCGCAGCGGCGGGTGGGCGGGGTCGGCCGGGTCGCGCGCCGGGATGAACAGCGCCGTGACCACACCGGCCAGCGTCGCGTGGACGCCGGACTTCAGCACGAAGACCCAGAGGAAGGCCCCGACCAGCAGGTACGCGCCGAGCCGCATCACGCCGAGGCGGTTGAGCACGAACAGCACCGCCAGCGCGGCCGCGGCCAGCCCGAGCGAGAGGACCGAGAGGTTCCCGGTGTAGAACAGCGCGATGATCACGATCGCGCCCAGGTCGTCGAGCACGGCCAGCGTCATCAGGAAGATCTTGAGGCCCAGCGGGACGCGCTCGCCGAACAGCGACAGCACCCCCAGCGCGAAGGCGATGTCGGTGGCCGAGGGGATCGCCCAGCCGCGCATCCCGATCGGGTCGCCCCAGTTGAGCGCGGCGTAGATCGCGGCGGGGACGACCATCCCGCCCAGCGCGGCGATCGCCGGCAGCGCGACCTTCGCCCGGTCCGACAGCTCGCCCATCACGACCTCGCGCTTGATCTCGAGGCCGACGAGCAGGAAGAAGATCGCCATCAGCAGGTCGTTGATCCAGACCACGAGCGGCTTGTCGAGCTTGAAGTCGCCGAGCTGGATCTTGAACGGGACCTGCAGCAGCGCGTCGTACCAGGCCGACAGCGGGCTGTTGGCGGCGATCATCGCGATCAGCCCGGCGGCGACGAGCAGGATCCCGCTGGCCGACTCGAGCTTGAGGAACTCGCGGACCGCGGAGAGCGGGGAGGAGGACGGGGCGGACGGGGCGGGGGACCGGGTCATCGGGTTCGGGCTCCAGGCAGGACGAGGCCCCAGTCTAGCCGCGGAGGCGCGCCGCGCAGCGCCCCCCCGCCGCGTCGCGCCTTCCCGTGCCCCGGGTGCAGCCCCTCCGGGTTACCGCTCCTTGACCCGCCGGTACGCCTCGCGGAACGGGAGCCCCTCGTCCAGCACCAGCCGGCAGGCGCGCTCGGCGTCGTGGAGCGAGTCGTCCATCGCGGCGGACAGGCGCTCTTCGTTCCACGCGACCTGCGGCAGCGCGTGGGCCATCACGCGGGCCGTGGCCGAGACCGAGTCGAAGGCGCGGAAGAGCGGCTTCTTGATCAGCTGCAGGTCGCGGTGGTAGCCGGAGGGGAGCTTGGCCGCGACCGCCAGGACCTCGGCCAGGGCCGCGCCGGCCTCGGCGGCCCGGCCGCGCGCCAGCTCGGCCACGTCGGGGTTGCGCTTCTGCGGCATGATCGACGAGCCGGTGGTCAGCGCCGCCGGCAGCGACACGAACCCGAACTCGGCGCTGGCGAACAGCGTCAGGTCGGCGGCCAGCCGCCCCAGGTCCTGCGCGAGGAGCGCGGCCTCGAACAGTGCGCCCGCCTCGGCCTTGCCGCGCGAGAGCTGGACCGCGGTGACCGGCTCGTGGATCTCGGCGAAGCCCAGCGCGCGGGTCGTCGCCTCGCGGTCGATCGGCACGACCGGCACGCCGTAGCCGGCGGCGGAGCCCAGCGGGTTGCGGTCGGCGCGGCGGGTCGCGGCCCGCAGCCCGGCGGCGTCGTCCTTGACCTCCGAGGCGTAGCCCAGCGCCCACAGCGCGACGGTGCTGGGCATCGCGCGCTGGAGGTGCGTATAGCCCGGGAGCGGCAGCCGCCCGTGCGCGGCGGCGATCCCGTCCAGCGCGGCCTCGACCGCGTCGGCCTCGGCCGCCAGCGCCTGCAGCGCGTCCTTCAGCCAGAGCCGCAGCGCGGCCAGCACCTGATCGTTGCGCGAGCGGCCCAGGTGGATCCGCGCGCCGGCCTCGCCGGCCAGCTCGACCAGGCGGTTCTCGATCGCGGTGTGGCAGTCCTCTTCCTCGAGCGAGACCCGCCAGGCGCCGTGCGCGTGGTCCGCGCCGATCCGCCCCAGCGCGCGGCCGAGCGCCGCGTGGTCGGCGTCGGAGAGCAGCCCCTGCGCGTGGAGCATCGCCGCGTGGGCCTTGCTGGCGCGCACGTCGTAGGTGACCAGCCGGTCGTCCAGCGCGTGGTCCTCGCCCGCGGTGTAGGCCAGCACCAGCTTGTCGAGCGGATCCCCCTTGTCCCAGAGCCGCGTCATGGGTGTCCGGCCTCCTGGTGGGCGCGGACCAGCGCCTCGTAGAAGGATGCGCCCGCGACCACCTCCGATTCCAGTACGAACTCGTCGGCGGTGTGCGAGCGCTCGGTCAGCCCCGGGCCGCACTTGATCGCCGGGATCCCGGCCGCGCCGAAGAAGACCCAGTCCGACACCCCGCGCGAGCCGAAGGTCCGGGCCTCCGGCCGGGCGCGGAGCGCCGCCGCCACCAGCGGGTGGGCGGGGTCGATTTCGACCGGGCGCAGCCGGTCGGAGACGACGCGCAGCTCGCCCTGCACCGCGGCCTGCACGCGCGCGGCCATTTCCGCAGGGCCGGGCTGCGGGTTGACGCGCGCGTCCAGGAGGCAGGTCGCGCGGGCCGGGACCGCGTTGCGCGCCGTGCCGCCCGCGACGATCGTCGGCTCGAGCGTCGGCGGGCCGAGCAGCGGGTGGGGCGGGCCCAGGTCGACGGCGTCGAGCGCGGCCAGGTCCTTCGCCAGCTCGCGGATCGCGTTGCGCGCGCCGAGCGCGCGGCCGTGCGCGGCGTGGCAGGCGTCGCCCGCGGCGGCCAGCTCCAGCACCAGCAGCCCCTTCTGCGCGATCGCGACGTCGAGTCCGGTCGGCTCGCCCACCACCGCCGCCGCCGGCGTCAGCCCGCGCCGCGCCAGCTCGGGGAGCAGCGCCTCGGTCCCCTTGCCGCCGACCTCCTCCTGCGCCACGAGCGTCAGCACGACGCCTCCGGCGAGACCCTCGGGCCGCGCCGCCAGCCGCAGGAAGGCCGCGATCATCGCCGCGGCCGCGGCCTTGGCGTCGTTCGAGCCCAGCCCGATCACGCGGCCGTCGTCCACCGCGACGGCGTGCGGGTCGCGCGACCAGCCGGCGCAGGGGGGGACGGTGTCGAGGTGGGTGTTGAGGCCGAAGAGCGGGGGCGCGCCGAAGTGCGCGACGAGGTTGTCGCCGAAGCGCTCGGCGACCACGCCGTGCGCGGCGAGCCAGCCGCGCAGGTGCTCGGCCAGCGGCCCCTCCTGGCCGGAGAGCGACGGCGTCGCCACCAGCTCGCGGTGCAGCGCCAGCAGCTGCGCGTCGGAGAACGGCGTCACGGGGCCTGCTCGGACGGCGCCAGCTCGGCCCGGTCGCGCACGACCAGCGTGCCGGCGCCCTCGTTGGTGAAGACCTCGACCAGCAGCGACTGCGGCTGGCGGAAGCCGACGACGTGGACCCGCTTGACCCCCCCCAGGATCGCGCCGCGCGCGGCGTTCACCTTGGGCAGCATCCCGCCGTCCAGCGCGCCGCGCCCCTCGAGCAGCAGCAGCCCCGGCAGGTCGATGTAGCTGATCAGCGAGCCGGAGTCGGCGCGGTCCTCGAGGATCCCCGGGACCGCCGTCAGGAAGATCAGCTTCTCCGCGCCCAGCGCGCAGGCGATCGCGGAGGCGACGGTGTCGGCGTTGACGTTGAGGACCGCGCCCGAGTCGTCGGCCGAGAGCGGGCTGACGACCGGCACGAAGCCGGCGTCGAGCAGCCGCTCCAGCGCCGGGCCGTCGACCGACATCACGTCGCCGACCTCGCCGAAGTCGACCCGCTCGGTGCGGCCGTCGACCGTCGTCTCGACCGGCGCGCGCCGCCGTGCGCGGACGATCCCCGAGTCGACGCCGGAGACGCCGACGGCGGCGATCCCGGCCGCGCGGCAGGCCGCCAGGACCGCGGTGCTGACGGTGCCGTTCATCGTCATCACCGCGACCTCGAGCGTCTCGGGGGTCGTGACCCGCCGGCCGCCGACGAGCCGCGTCGGCAGCCCCAGCCGCTCGGCCAGCGCGGTCGTCTGCGGCCCGCCGCCGTGGACCACGACCAGCCGGATCCCCAGCTCGGCCAGCACCCCGACCTGCTCGACGACCTGGCGCAGCGCGGCCGCGTCGGCGACCGCCTCGCCGCCGAGCTTGAGCACGAAGACCCGGCCGCGGTAGAGCCGGATGTAGGGGAGGGCGCGCCGCAGCGCGCTCATCGTCGCTTCGCGATCGTGGGGGGCGTTCACGCTCTCTTCCTCCCGAGCATCTCGACCAGCAGACCCTTCTGGGCGTGCAGCCGGTTGCCCGCCTGCTGCACCACGACGCTGCGCGGCCCGTCCAGCACGGCGTCGCTGACCTTGACGTTGCGGCGCACCGGCAGGCAGTGCATGAACTTCGCGTCGGGCTGCGCCGGCGCGAACCACGGCTCGTCGACGCACCAGTCGGCGCGCAGCGGGGCGCGCATCACCGCCTCTTCGACCGGCTGGCCGTAGTGCGCGGGCGCGCACCACGACTTGGCGTACAGCACGTGCGCGCCATCCAGCGCGGCGCGGCGGTCCGCGGTGGTCTCGATCGACCCGCCCGCGCGCTCGGCCAGCCCGCGCGCGCGGTCCATCACCTCGTCCGGCAGGTCGTACCCCTCCGGCCGCAGCACCACGACGCGCATCCCGCGCCGCGCCGCCATCGCCAGGGCCGAGGCCGGGACGGCGTAGGGAAGCGGCTTGGGGTGCCAGGCCCACGACAGCACGAAGGTCCCGTCCTCCGGGATCTCGCAGTCGTCCAGCGTCTTCCAGTCGGCCAGCGCCTGGCAGGGATGCGCGGCCGCCGACTCGAGGTTGACGAACGGGACCGGCGAGAGCCGCGCCATCGCGCGGATCACGCCGTCGTCCAGGTCGGCGGCCAGGTCCTTCCCCTCGGCGAAGCAGCGCACGCCGAGCGCGTCGCAGTACTCGGCCAGCACCGGGATCGCCTCGTGAACGTGTTCGACGGCCTCGCCGTCCATCACCGCCCCCGGCCGGGTCTCGAGCTTCCAGCTCCCCGCGCCGGGCGCGATCACGAAGCTGCTGCCGCCCAGCTGGGCCACGCCGGCCTGCATCGAGGCCAGCGTGCGCAGCGACGGGTTCATGAAGACGAGGCCCACGACGCGCCCCGCCAGCGCGTCGGAGTTCGGGTGCGATTCCAGCTCGCGGGCCCGCTCGAGGACGTCCCGCAGCTGCTCGTCGGACAGGTCGGAGAGGTCGAGAAAGCGCTTCATGCGGGGATCTCCCGGAGGGCGGCGACGAGACGGTCGACGTGGTTGTCCTCGAGCACCAGGGGCGGAAGCAGGCGCACGACGTGCGGGTCGGCGCTGCCGCCGGCCAGGATCCCGCGCTCGCGCAGCGCGGCCAGGACCTCGCGGGCCGGGCGCGTCGTGCGCAGGCCGCAGAGGAAGCCCATCCCCTGCGTCGCGGTGACGGGGCCCACGACGCACTCCGTCGCCAGCCGCTCGCCCAGCCGCCGGACGCGCGGCAGGAGGCCGTCGCGCTCGATCACGTCGACGACCGTTTCGATCAGCGCGGCCGCCAGCGGCCCGCCCCCGAAGGTGGTCCCCAGGTCCCCCTTGCCGCAGCGCGCGGCGAGCCGCTCGGTGACCAGCATCGCGCCGGCGGGGAAGCCGCCGGCCAGCCCCTTGGCCGTCGTCAGCACGTCGGGCGTGATCCCGTGGGCCTGCGCCGCGAACGGCCAGCCGGTCCGGCCCATCCCGCACTGGACCTCGTCGAAGACCAGCAGCGCGCCGACGCGCGTCGTCTCGGTGCGGGCCGTCTCGAGGAAGGCGCGCGACAGCGCGCGCGCGCCGGCGACTCCCTGCACCGGCTCGACGATCACGGCGGCGACGTCGGGCGCCATCGTCTGCGCCAGCGCGCCGGCGTCGTCGAACGGGACGAAGGTCACCTCGAACGGCGCGCGCGGGAAGCCGTACCACTTCGCGCTCCCGGCCGTGACCGCGCCGGCCGCGGCGGTGCGGCCGTGAAACGCCCCCTCGACCGCTACGACGCGCGTCCGGCCGGTGGTGCGGCAGGCCAGGCGCAGCGCGTTCTCGTTGGCCTCGGCGCCCGAGTTGACGAGGAAGGCGCGGGCCAGGCCGGGCGGGCCGAAGGCCACCAGCCGCTCGCCGGCGCGCCGCCGCACCGCGAGCGGGACCAGGTTGCTCTGGAAGAAGAGCGCGCGGGCCTGCTGCTCGAGCGCGGCGACCAGGCGCGGGTGGGCCTGGCCCAGCAGCGCCACCGCGTGGCCGCCGTAGAAGTCCAGGTAGCGCCGGCCGTCGGCCGCGACCAGCCAGGCGCCGGCCCCCTCGACGATCTCGAGCGGGAGCTGGTCGAAGACGTCGAGCAGCGCCGGGCCGTCGAGGCCGGTGCTCGCCGCGGGGGTGGGGTTCGTCGATCCGTCCATCGTCAGTACCAGCCCAGGCCCGGCAACCGCAGGCCCGTGTCGTCGGGCAGGCCGAACAGGCGGTTGAGCCACTGCACGCCGCCGCCGGCCGCGCCCTTCACCAGGTTGTCGATCGCGGAGAGGAGCACGGCGCTCCGGCCGCGGGTCGCGACGCCGATCCGGCAGCGGTTGGTGCCGGCCACCTCGGTCAGGCGCGGCGGCGCGGTCGAGACCGCGACGAAGGGCGCGTCGCGGTAGAACTCCGCGAGCCGCGCCGCCAGCTCGCCGGCGGAGAGGTCGCGCTCGAGCGGGACGTGCAGCGTGGCGTGGATCCCGCGCACGAACGGCCCGGAGTGCGGCACGAAGGCGACGTCGGGCTCGACCCCGCCCGCCGCGCGGGCCAGCAGCAGCCGCATCTCGGCTTCGTGGCGGTGCGCCAGCGGCGAGTAGGCGTGGAGCGAGGAGCGGCGCTCGGGGTGGTGCGTCGTCGCGCTGGGGGTGCGGCCGCTGCCGGAGCTGCCGGTCACGGCGGAGACGAAGACCGGCGCGCCCGGGCGCGCCAGGCCCAGCGCAAAGAGCGGGTAGGCCGCCAGGGTGACCGCGGTGGTGAAGCAGCCGGGCTGGGCCGCGTGGCGCGGCGCCGCGCCGGTCCAGTGCTCGGGGACCGCGCAGGCGAACTCCGCCGCGCGCGCCGGCGCGCCGTGCGGGCGGCCGTAGATCGCCTCCCAGCGCGCGGCGTCGGCGAAGCGGAAGTCGGCCGAGAGGTCGACCGCGCGCACGTCGGCCCCGGCCGCGTCGGCGCGGTCGAGCAGCGTCCCGAGCAACGCGGCGGTCTCGCCGTGCGGCGTCGCGGCCAGCACGCCGAGCGGCGCGCCGGGCGCGAGCCGCGCCGGCAGGTCCTCGACCCGGGAGAAGGCGAGGCCGTCGAGCGCCGTCCCGGCGAGGTGCGGGAAGGCCGCGGCGACCGGCTCGCCGGCCTGGCTGGTCGAGGCGACCGCGGCGATCGCGAAGCGCGGGTGGACCGCGAGCAGCCGCAGCAGCTCGCCCGCGACGTAGCCGGTGCCGCCCAGGACCGCGACCGGGATCGGGAGCGGCGCGTCAGGCATCGTGCGTCTCGCCGGCGTCCGAGCCGCCGGGGCCGCCGGCCCCCGCCCCGCCGCGCCGCGCGGCGGGGACGGGAAGCCGCTCCAGCACCGCGTCGGCCAGGCGGTCGGGGTCGGTCCGCGCGTTGATCGCCGGCGCGCCGGTCTCGCGCTCGACCAGCCGCACGCCGGCAGCGTTGTCGGTCGCGGGGCCGGTCACCACGGTCGCCGCGGTGCGGTGCCGCTCGGCCAGCAGCCGCGCGCCGCCCCAGGCCGCGACCGGGTCGTTGGCCGCCAGCACGACGGCCTGGAAGTGCGAGGCGACCTCTCCGTCGTCGAGGATCGCGTCGACGCCGTAGAGGCCGATCAGCCCGTCTCCCAGCTCGAGCACGATCACGTCGGGCCGCTCGGCGGCGAGCCGCGTCAGGAGCGTGCGCGCGACGCGCGGCGCGACCTGGGCCGTGGTCGTGACCACGCCCAGGTCCGTGAAGACCAGCGTCTTCGCGGCGCCGGCGTCCTCCATCGCCAGGATGTCGCGGCGCAGCGAGACGCCGGTCGCCTTGCCCGCCGCGACCTTGAGGCCGCGGTGCGCGAAGGCCTGGACCAGCGAGCAGGCGGCCTGCGTCTTGCCGGCGTTCATGCAGCTGCCGACGACGGCCACGACCGGGATCCCGTCGACCTCGAGCCGTTCTTCCAGCGGCAGCGCGCCCTGCGCGATGTGCGCCGGCACGCCGACCCGCTCGCCCAGGAACGGGAAGTGCAGCGCCTGCCCCAGCACCTCGCATTCGAACGGCCGGCCCAGGTCGGGGTTGTCGGCGTCGCAGATCCCGATCACGCCGCCCATGTTGAGCAGGTGGACCGTGTCCCCGGGCTTCACCGACTCGGGCAGGAAGCCGGAGTAGCCGAACAGCGCCTTGCGGTGGCCCAGTGCGCCGACCACGACGTCTCCCGGCTTGACCTTCGACATCCGGCCGGACGGCAGCTCGAGCTGGTTGTAGGTGCTCTTCGAGGTCCGCACGCGGACCGCGATCACCCCGCCCTCGACGGCGGGGATCTCCGGCGTCAGCCGCAGCTCGCGCGAGAGCCGGCAGTTGAGCGTGACCGAGCCGATCTTGTCGACCAGGACCTTCTTCACGCCCCCGCCTTCCCGGCCCGCTCGGCCAGCATCCCCGGCAGCGCGAGCATCCGCGAGAAGCCCCGCGCGTCGGCCGCGGTCCACTCGCCGGCCGCCTCGCCGTAGACCGCGCGCGAGGCCGCCTTGAGCGAGTAGGGCGAGGCCACCCCTTCCACGAACAGCGAGCCGGGCCGCAGCTGGACCTTGACCTGGCCGGTGACGCGCTCCTGCGCGCGCTCGAACAGCGCCTCGATGTCGCGGCAGGCCGGGTCGAGGAACTGCCCCTCGTGGACCAGGTCGCCGTAGGTCGTCGCGAGCTGGTCCTTGACCCGCTGCTGGCGCGCGGTGAGCACCAGCTTCTCCAGCTCGCGGTGCGCGGCGATCAGCAGCGTGGCCGCCGGGGCCTCGAACGCGACCCGCCCCTTGAGCCCGAAGATCGTGTCGCCCAGGTGGATCCCGCGGCCGATCCCGTAGCTGCCGGCGCGCGCGTTGAGGGCCTCGATCAGCGCCACCGGGTCGAGCGGGTTCCCGTCGAGCGCGACCGGCACGCCGCGCTCGAAGGCGATCGTCAGCGAGACCGGGTGGCGCGGGATGTCGAACGCGCGCGCGGTCATGACCCACGCGCTCTCGGGGATCGAGGCGATCGTGTCGCTGGTCTCGCGCCCGCCGATCGTGCAGCCCCACAGCCCCTGGTTGATCGAGTAGGCCCCGCGCCCAGCGGGCCAGGCCAGGCCGTGGCGGCCCAGGTACTCGATCTCGGCCTCGCGCGAGAAGCCGCCGTCGCGGATCGGCGCCAGGATCTCCAGCTCCGGCGCCAGCGTGCGCAGCGCGACCTCGAAGCGCACCTGGTCGTTGCCGGCGGCGGTGCAGCCGTGGGC
>CAYZDB010000052.1:0-13142 GCA_964476985.1 uncultured Acidobacteriota bacterium
CGCGCGCGAAGCTCGCCGGCGACACCGCGGCGATGGCGGCCGCCTGGCACGGGATCGGCGGCGAGACGATCGAAATCCCGGACGCGAAGCGCTGGCAGGCCGCGGCGGCGTTCCTCCCGGGCGACGTGATCGTCGACGCGCTGTTCGGGACCGGCCTCGACCGGCCGCTGGCGGGACTGGCGGCGGAAGCGGTCGAGACGATCAACCGCGCCGCCGACGCCGGGGCCGCGGTGGTCGCGGTCGACCTCCCGTCGGGGCTGTCCGCCTCCTCCTCCGAGGTCCCGGGGCCGGCCGTGCAGGCCGACCTGACCGTGACCTTCGCCCGCCCGAAGGTGGCGCACCTGCTGCCCCCGGCCGAGCACCTCTGCGGCACCGTCACCGTCGCCGACATCGGGATCCCCGACGCGGCGATCTACGCCACCGACCCCGACCTGCACTGGGTGCTGCTCGACGAGGCCGCGCTGATGCTCCCCGAGCGCGCCCCGGAGGACCACAAGGGGCACTTCGGGCATGTGCTGGTCGTCGGCGGCGGCGCCGGCAAGGCGGGCGCCGCGGCGCTGACCGGCTGGGGCGCGCTGCGCGCGGGGGCGGGGCTGGTGACCGTCGCGGCGCCGGCGCCGGCGCGGGCCGAGGTCGGGCAGTTCGCCGCGGAACTGATGACCGAGGCCCTGCCCGCCACGCGCGACGGCGTACTGGCGAAGGGGGCGGCGGCGCGCGCGCTCTCCCTGGCCGGGGACTGCTCGGTGCTGGCGGTCGGTCCGGGCCTGGGCGCCGGTGCGGCGGCCGAGGTCCGCGCGCTGGTGAAGGACGCGCCGGTCCCGGTCGTGCTCGATGCCGACGGGATCAACGCCTTCGCGGGCCGGCTGGCCGCGCTGGCGCGCCGCCGGGCGCCGCTGGTCGTCACGCCCCACCCGGGCGAGGCGGCGCGGCTGCTGGGCGCGAGCGTCGAGGAAGTGCAGGCCGACCGGGTCGCCGCGGCGCGGGCGATCGCGCGCGGCGCGAACGCGGTCGCGGTGCTGAAGGGCTACCGCACGATCGTCGCGGACCCCTCGGGGACGGCCTTCATCAACCCCTCCGGCAACCCGGGGATGGCGACGGCCGGGATGGGCGACGCGCTGACCGGGATCGTCGCCGGGCTGATGGCGCAGGGCCTCGAGCCGCTCGACGCGGCCGTGCTGGGGGTCTTCCTGCACGGGCTCGCCGCCGACATCGCGATCGACGACGGCTCCGAGACGGAGTCGACGCTGACCACGGGCGCGGTCCTCGAGGCGCTCTCCGAGGCGTTCGAGCGGCTCGGCGACGCGGCGGCCGAAGAGGACGGCGCGGAGGGCGCGGACGGCGCCGGGCACGCTCACTGAGCGCGATGGGCGATCCCCTCTCCAGGCTCTGCCGCGGCGAGGACGCGACGCGCGACGCGGGGCGGGCGCTGGGCGAGGCGCTCGAACCGGGCGCGCTGGTCGCGCTGGAGGGGGACCTCGGGGCCGGCAAGACGGTCTTCGTGCGCGGGCTGGCGGAGGGTCTCGGGCACGACCCGGAGGCGGTCGCCTCCCCCAGCTTCGTGCTCGCGGTGGAGCACCCGGGAGGACGGGTTCCGCTGCTGCACGTCGACCTCTACCGGCTGGCCGCCGGGGCGGGCGTCGACGACCTGGGGATCGACGAGGCGCTCGGCCGGGGCTGGGTCGTCGCGGTCGAGTGGGGAGAGCGGCTGCCGCCGGCCCTGCGCCGCGCCGCCTGGCGGGTGATCCTGGGGCCCGCCGCGGGCCACGGCGACGACGCGCGCGCGGTCACGATCCTAGCCCCCGCCTGAAGGTCCGTGGCAGACTCGCGGGCGGAGGACGCCGTGACCCGTCGAACGGCCGCCCTGGGCGGTGCGCTGCTGTGCTTTCTCGGACTCGCCCCGGCCCGCGCCCAGGCGCCGTGCGAACCCGGGCGCGGCCCGTCGGTTCGCGCCGAGGAACTGCGCGAGATGATCCTCGGCGGCAGCCCGGTCGCGGTCCCCTCCGGCGCGGCGATCGTCGGCGCGATCGACCGGACGGTGCTGTGCCCCGGCGTGCCGGACGACGCGGTCCCGTGCATCGTGCCGGCGCCGCTCAAGCTGGCCTGCACGCAGATCACGGCGCCGCTGGCCCTGCGCAACGTCGTGATCGACGGCGAGCTCGACCTCTCGGGGGCCGATCTGCCGTCCGGGCTGTCGCTCGAGTCGTGCGAGATCCTCGGCGACCTGTCGCTGGCGGGCACGCGGGTCGGCGGCGACGTGCTGCTCGACCGGGTCCTGGTCGGCGGCGCGACGCAGGCCGAGCGCGCGGCGATCGAGGGGCGGTTCTCCGCGACCGGGCTGCGCAGCCTGGGGAGCTTCTCGCTGGATCAGGCCCGGGCCGGCCGCGGCGCGGAGATTCGCGGCGCGGCGATCGGCGGCGACGTCGCGCTGGGGCTGTCCGGCCCGTCGCTGGCCTTCACCAAGAGCGTCGCGATGGGCGCGGCCAGCCTGCGCGGCCTGAAGCTGACCGGCGCGCTGACGCTGGAGGACCTGGCGCTGGCCGGGGCGCTGGAGGGCATGGGGCTCGAGGTCGGCGGCGACGCGCGCGCAGCGCGCCTGGCGGCCCCGGACGGCGTGATGCTGGGAGGCGCCTTCCGGCGCGACCTGGCGTTCGACACGCTGACCTCGGACGGCGACCTGGCCGTGACCGACTCGTCGGTCGACGGGAACCTGGTGCTGCTGCGCGCGGCGCTGGGCAGCGGCGTCGCGCTGACCGGGATCCAGGTCGGCAAGACGCTGCGGATCGAGGGGAGCGACATCGCGCAGGGCGTCGACCTGGCCGGGACGACGGTCGCGGGCGAGCTGGTCCTGATCAGCTCGCGCTTCGGCGCGCTGGTCGAGGTCGGCGACGCGCGGCTGACCGCGCGGCCGCGGGTCGTGGCCTGCACCCCGGCCAACCCGCTGGGCGAGGAAGAGCCCGGCGAGCCGCAGCCGATCGACGACGGGGGCGATTCCGGGGAGTGACGGCGGGGGCTAGAGCCCCAGCTCGTGCAGGATCGGGTCGCGATCGCGCCAGTTCTCGCGGACCTTGACCCAGAGCTTCAGGTAGACCCGCGTGGCGAGGCGCGCCTCGAGTTCCTTGCGGGCCTCGGTCCCGACCTCCTTGAGCATCGCGCCGCCCTTGCCGATCACGATCGCCTTCTGCGTCGGGCGCTCGACCAGGATCGAGGCGTCGACGTGCAGCAGCCCGCCGGGCCGCGGCTCGAGGCGGTCGAGCACGACCGCGACCGAGTGCGGCACCTCCTGCCGCAGCCGCGCCAGGAGCTTCTCGCGCACGATCTCCGCGATCATCCGCCGGTCGCCCTGGTCGGTGACGTAGTCCAGCGGGAAGAGCGGCGGCCCCTCGGGGAGGCGCGACAGGACGACCTCGGCCAGGCGCGCGACGTTGTCGCCCGACAGCGCGGAGACCGGGACGATGTCGGCGTAGCCCCACTCCCCCGCTGCCTGCTCGATCAGCGGCAGCAGCTTCCCCTTGTTCATCTGGTCGACCTTGTTGGGGACCAGGATCACCGGGCGGCCGCCGCGGTCGCGCTCCAGTTCGGCGCGCACGTGCTCGTCGCCCGGTCCGAAGCCGGCCGAGGCGTCGAAGACGAAGACCAGCACGTCGGCCTCGCCCGCGACCTGGCGCGCGGTCTCGTTCAGCCGCTCGCCGAGGTGGTGCTGCGGGCGGTGCAGGCCGGGGCTGTCGAGGAAGGCGATCTGGCCGCGCCCGGGGACGTTGGTCACCCCCAGGATCCGGTGGCGGGTCGTCTGCGGCACGGGCGAGACGATCGCCACCTTGACCCCGACGAGGCGGTTGAGCAGGGTGCTCTTGCCGACGTTGGCGCGCCCGACGAGCGCGGCGAAGCCGGAGCGGAAGCCGGGGGGGGTGCTCGCCCCGGACAGGTCGAGTTCGTCGCTCACGCCGTATCTCCCCCGGGCGCGCGGGAAACCCGCACGGTCGCGATCCGGCGCCCGATCATCCGCACCACCTCCAGGTCGATTCCCGGCGCGACCGTCACCCGGTCGCCGACCCGCGGGACCCGCCCCATCCGCGAGAAGACCAGCCCGCCCACGGTGTCGACGCCGTCGGACGCGAGGTCGACCCCCAGCGCCTCGGCGAGGTCGTCGACCGGCAGCAGGCCGTCGGCGATGAACCCGCCGCGCCCGTCGGGGCGGCAGGCGTCCGTCTCGTGCTCGTCGCGGATCTCGCCGACGATCTCCTCGACCAGGTCCTCGAGCGTCACCAGCCCCGAGGTCCCCCCGTACTCGTCGACGACGACCGCCATCTGCTGGCGCTCCTGCTGCAGCTCGCGCATCAGCTCGAGCACCTTCTTGGTCGACGGGACGAGCGGCACCGGGCGCATCAGGTTGCGGATCCGGAGCGGCTCGTCGCCCGCCGCGAGGTAGGGCAGCAGGTCGCGCACCGCGACGACCCCGACGACGCGGTCGAGCGTGTCGTCGTAGACCAGCAGGCGCGAGTGGCGCGAGTCGTTGAAGGCCCGCGCCAGCTCCTCCAGCCCCTCGTCGGCCTCGACCGCCGCGATCTCGGTGCGCGGGGTCATGATCTCGCGCACGGTCAGGTCCCCGGTGTCGGCGATCTCGCGCATGATCTCCGACTGCTCGCGTTCGAGCAGACCCTCCTCCTCGGCGTCGCGGATGTACTCCTCGAGCTGCTCCTCGCGGGCCTCCTCGTCGGCCGGCGTCCGCGCGCGGGGCTCGGCGGACAGCTCCTCGGACCGGCGCACCAGCGGGGCGACGAGCCAGCCGAACAGGGTGTCGATCACGCGCAGGAGCGGGGCCGCCGCGGCGAGCAGGCGCTCGGGCGCGCGGGGCGCGACCAGCGCCTCGGCCACGCGCCCGAAGACGACGGCGACCAGCCCCGACAGCGCGGCGGCCGGCGCGCCGGCGAAAGGGAGCGGCGCGAACCCGGCGACCAGCGTCAGCCCGACCAGCGAGACCTGGCGCACCAGCGCCGCCGCCGACCAGAGCCGGGAGCCGGGGTCGAGCGGCTCGTTGAGGCCGGACTCGTCGGCGACGCGCTCGGCCGCCAGGCGGCCGACCGCGAGGCGCGCGCCGACCGCGAGCGAGAGCACGGCGTAGAGCGCGAGCAGCGCCAGCCCGGCGAAGAGCCAGGCCGCGATCAGCTGGGGCGAAGCCGCGGGTTCCATCGGGCTCATGCTCGCGGCGGCAGGCACTCGCGCCGCAGCCGGCGCTCGAGCGCCTCCATCTCGCCGCCATCGGTCTCGTGGTCGTAGCCGAGCAGGTGCAGCAGCCCGTGCAGCGCCAGCAGCATCGCCTCGCGGCCCGGCGCGTGGCGCCGGCGCGCGGCCTGGCGCGCGGCGACCGGCAGGCAGAGCGCGATGTCGCCGACGTGGCGCCGCCCCGCGGGGTCGACCACCCCAGACGGGAAGGAGAGCACGTCGGTCGGCCGGTCCTTGCCGCGCCAGGCCCGGTTCAACTCGCGGATCTCCGCCTCGTCGACGAAGCGCACGACGACGTCGCCGGCCCCGACGCCAAGCCGGCGGGAGGCCTGGCCCAGCGCGGCCCGCAGGCCGCGCCGCAGCGCGGCCAGGTCGCCGGCCGCGTCGCCGGCCGCACCGGCGGAGCGCGCGCCGCTGAACACGACCCTCATTTCCCGCCCCCGTTGCGGCGCTCCCCCGCGGCCTCGTCGACCCGCTCGCCGTGCAGCTCGTAGGCGTGCACGATCCGCTGGACCAGCGCGTGGCGCACCACGTCGCGCTTGTCAAAGTCGACGAAGACGACCCCCTCGATCCCGGCCACGACCTCGCGCGCGTGGACCAGCCCGGAGAGCCGGCCCGGGCCGAGGTCGATCTGCGTGACGTCGCCGGTGACGACGACCTTCGAGCCCTCGCCGATCCGGGTCAGGAACATCTTCATCTGCTCGGGGGTCGTGTTCTGCGCCTCGTCCAGGATGATGAAGCTGTCGTTCAGGGTGCGGCCGCGCATGAAGGCCAGCGGGGCGATCTCGACCACCCCCTGCTCGATCATCTTGCGGACCTTCTCGGCGTCCAGGATGTCGAACAGCGCGTCGTAGAGCGGGCGCAGGTAGGGGTCGACCTTCTGGGCCAGGTCGCCGGGCAGGAAGCCGAGCCGCTCCCCCGCCTCGACCGCCGGCCGGACCAGCACCAGCCGCCGCACCTGGCGCAGCGCCAGCGCCTCGGCCGCCATCGCGACCGCGAGGTAGGTCTTGCCGGTGCCGGCCGGACCGACCGCGAAGACCAGTTCGTGCTGCCGGATCGCGTCGAGGTAGGTCGACTGGCGCGCGGTGCGGGGCGTGACCAGCCGCCGCCCGGGGCTGCGCGTCCCGCCCCGCAGGAAGTGCTCGGCGAGCGGCGTGTCGGGGGCCTCGCGCGCCAGCCTCGCGGCGGCCGCGACGTCCTGCGCGGTCATCGCGTGGCCCGACTCGACGAGGCGGGCCAGCTGCTCGAGGAAGCGGACGCAGGCCGCGGCCGGGACCGCGTCGCCGGCGACCGCGACCTCGCCGTCCCGCCCCACCAGGCGCACCCCGAAGGTCCGCTCGATCAGCCGCAGGTTGGCGTCGTACTGGCCGAGGACGGCGCGGAAAGCCTCCGGGGCGAACGCGACGCGCACCGCGGTGGGCTCGGAGCGCGGCTCGCTCACGGCCCGGCCGGCGGCGTCGCCGCGATCGGGGCGAACGCGCTCGAAAGGTGATCGATTCCGTTCGTTTTCAACAGGTTCCGGGGCGGTGAAGCCCCCCTTTCCGAAGGCGACGGTAGCACCGGGGGGCGGGCCCGTCTACTGGTTGACGATGCGGCCGGAGCGGACCGAGGCGACGAGGCCGAAGGCGAAGAAGGTCGCCAGCATCGACGATCCCCCGTACGACAGGACCGGCAGGGGGACGCCGATCGTCGGCAGCACCCCCGTGACCATCCCGGTGTTGATGAAGACCTGGCCCGACCAGATCGCGGCCACCCCCGTCGCGAGGTAGGTCCCGAGCTGGTCGCGGGCCTGCTTGGCCGTCTCGAGCGCGCGCAGGATCAGCACCAGGAAGAACGAGAGCACGACGCTGACCCCGACGAAGCCGGTCTCCTCCGCCACCACGCCGAGCACGAAGTCGGTTTCGCGCGCCGGCAGGAAGTCGAGCCGAGACTGGCTCCCCTGGAAGATCCCGGTCCCGACGACGCGGCCGGAGCCGACCGCGATCTTGGACTGGATCACCTGGTAGCCCGTCCCCGCGGGGTCGCGCTCGGGCTGGAAGACGTTGAGGATCCGCTCCTTCTGGTAGGGCTTGAGGACCTCCATCCAGACCACCGGCGCAGCCAGCAGCGCCGCCGCGAACATCACGGCCAGCAGCCGCGTCCGCATCCCGGCGATCCAGGCCAGGACCAGGAAGAGCGGGAAGAAGGTCAGGGCGGTCCCCATGTCGGGCTGCAGGACGATCAGCGCCATCGGCGCCGCGACCAGTCCGCCCAGCTTGAGCAGCTGGCGCAGGCTGAGCGTGCCGCCCGCCTCCGCCAGGAAGGCTGCGACCGCGAGCGCGGTCAGCGCCTTCATCGGCTCGCTGGGCTGGAAGCGCAGCGGGCCCAGCTCGAACCAGGCGCGGGTGCCCGCGATCGGGCGGGCGAGGACCAGCAGCAGCACCAGCGTCCCCAGCCCGCCGAGGTAGAGCGGGACCCAGAAGTCGGCCCAGGTGTGGTAGTCGAGCTGCTGGACCAGGAAGTAGATCGCGATCCCGGCCAGGAGGTAGAGGAACTGCCTGGCCGCGGGACCGGTCCAGAGCGAGGGGCTCTTGCCCTGCGTCGCGCTGGCGATCGCGACCACGCCGGCGAGCGCGAGCCCGACCAGGATCGCGAGCGAGCGGAGGTCGAACTTATCGGACCGAAACGCCATCGCCGTCCGCTCTCCGCGCCAGCTGTCCCGGCGCCGCGCCGGTCGGGGCCGGGGCCTGGGCCGTGCGCGCCTGCGCCCGCTCGACCACGAACGACGCGATCGGCGCCGCCGCTTCGCCGCCGTGGCCGCCCGACTCGACGATGATCGCCCAGGCCAGGCTCGGCCGGTCGGCCGGGCCGAAGCCGATGAACCAGGCGTTGTCCTTGATGTCGGAGCGGTTGGCCTCGCGCGAGATCGTCTGCGCCGTCCCGGTCTTGCCGGCCATCCGGATCCCCGGCACGCGGGCGCGCCGCGCGGTGCCGCGCTCGCTCTCGACGACGTCGACCATCGCGCTGCGGATGATCTCGACCGTCCGCGGGGAGAGCCCGATCGGCTGGGGCGGCAGCGACTCCCCCGGCCGCTCGCCGAGGTGCGGCGTGACGCGCATCCCGCCGTTGGCGATCGCCGCGGCCACGACGGCCATCTGGATCGGCGTGACCTGCAGGTAGCCCTGCCCGATCGCGACCGAGATCGTCTCGCCGGCGTACCAGGGCTCGCCGCGCGCCTTCTCCTTCCAGGCCGCCGAGGGCAGGATCCCGGTCGACTGCCGCAGCGGCAGCCCGGTCTCCTGCCCGAGGCCGAAACGCGCCCCCCACTTGGCGATCTTCTCGATCCCGAGCCGGTTCCCGACGGTGTAGAAGAAGACGTTGCAGGAGCGGACGATCCCCTCGTGCACGTCCATCCCGCCGTGCCCGCCCTTCTTGTGGCACTGGAAGAAGCGCCCGAAGAAGTTGGCCCCGCCGCCGCAGAAGATCGTCGAGCCGGGGTCGACCACTCCTTCCTCCAGCGCCGCCGCGGCCATCAGGATCTTGAAGGTCGAGCCGGGCGAGTAGGCCGACTGCAGCGCGCGGTTCTGCAGCGGCTTCTCGACGTTCTCGATCAGCTCCTTCCAGGTGGCGGCGGTCAGGTGCCCGGCGAAGACGTTCGGGTCGAAGCCCGGCCCGGAGTAGAGCGCGCGCACGGCACCGTTCTGCGGGTCGAGGAACACGGCGGCGCCGGAGCGGCCGGCGAAGGCCTCCTCGAGGTCGCGCTGCATCGCGGCGTCGATCGTGGTCCGGATCGAGCGGCCGAAGCGGGTCGGGCGCAGCGTCGCCACGACCCCCAGCGAGCGGCCGCGGGCGTTGACTTCTTCGAGCAGGATCCCGGGCTGCCCGCGCAGGTCCTCGTCGAAGACGCGCTCGGCCCCGATCCGGCCGACCCGGTCGCCCATGAACAGGTCCCGGCGCGAGTCGATCTCGCGCTCGGTCGCCTCGGACATGTAGCCGACGACGTGCGAGGCCGCGGTCCCGAGCGGGTAGTGCCGCTTCCAGTCCATCGCGACGTCGAAGGCCGGCAACTCGGGGCGGTGGGCCTCGAGCCGCGCCGCCACGTCGAGCCCGACGTCGGGGAGCAGCAGCACCGGCACGTAGCGCGGGGCGTTGCGGGCGCGCTCGTAGCGCGCCAGCAGCGTCTCCTCGGGCAGGCCGAGGAAGCGCGCCAGCGTCCGGATCTCGGCCCGCGGGTCCTTGGAGCGCTCGCGGTCCATGTAGACCGAGAAGGAGGGCCGGTTGGTGACCAGCACCCGCCCCTGGTCGTCGAGCAGGATCCCGCGCAGCGGGCGCTCGACCTTGCGGTGCAGCCGGTTTTCCTCGGCCAGCCGGCGGTAGTGCGCCCCCTTCACCAGCTGCAGGTGGGCGAAGACGCCGAGCTGCGCGACGAACAGGAGCGCGACCAGGACCTTCACCACGGTCAGCCGCCGCGACAGCATCAGGCTGCGCTGGTAGTCGCGGAACGGCTTGAGGTTGCGGAAGTCCATCGCTGTCAGCGCCGCGCTTTCTTCTGCGGCGACCGCTCGCGCGCCAGCGCGAAGAAGACCAGGCCGATCGCCACGTTCGACAGCGCCATGATGGCCCACGCCCCGGGTCCCGGCACGCCGGCGACGCGGCGGTCGAACAGCGCCGAAAGCCCGACCAGGATCCCCCAGTCGACCAGGCTGCCGACGAACAGCGCGATCGCCGCCGGCACCCAGCCGACCATGTCCATCCTGGAGGAGACCAGGGAGAGCAGGTAGGCCACGACCAGGTGGGCGAACGCGTGCTGGCCGAACCAGCGCCCGGCCCAGATGTCCTGGGCCAGGCCGGTCGCGATCCCGACCCCCATCGCCGGCAGCGCCAGCCCGGGCAGGGTGGCGACGATCGTGATCGCCAGCAGCGGGTTGGCGTACTCGGCCAGGGGGGGCCACAGCGCCAGCAGCCAGCGCAGCAGCACCGCCGCCACGGCCAGCGCGAAGACGACGCGCGGCCTCACGGCGCCGCCTCGGCCGCCGGCGGCGGCGCCCCGGCCGGCGGGACCAGCAGCAGTTCTTCGAGCAGGCCCGGCTCGGCCGCGACCTGCACCGCGATCTTCCAGGTCAGGGGCGACTCACCCGAGATCTCGCGGATGTGCCCGACCAGGATCCCGGGCGGGTAGAGCCCGTCGAGCCCGGAGGTGACCAGCGTGTCGCCGACCGCGACCGCCTGGTCGCGCGGCACGTACTCGAGCCGCGCCAGGCGGGCCGAGCCGCGGTTGCCGCCGCGCAGCACGCCGTTGAAGCGGTCGGCCTGGTGCCGCACCGCGACCCCGCTGTCGGGATCGACGATCAGCAGGACCTTGGCCGCGCCCGGCGTCGAGTCGACGACGCGCCCGACGAGCGCGCCGCCCTGGATCGCGACCCAGCCCGGCCCGATCCCGCTGCTCCGTCCCTTGTCGAGCATCACCGCGCGCTGCAGCGGCCCGGCCGAGAGGTCGCTGACGACGCGCGCGACCACGCCGCGGGCCGGGTCGACCGCGGCCTTGAGCCCGAGCTGGGCGCGCAGCCGCTCGTTCTCGCGCAGCGCCTCCTGCCAGGTGACGCGCTCGGCCTCGAGCGCCCGGACGCGGGCCTCGAGCTGGTCGCGCTCGGCCCGCGCGCCGCGCAGCCCGGCGTAGCCGCGCCAGATCCCGAGCACGCTGCCGCCCGCGCCCGACACGCCTTCGACCACCGGCGCGGTCACGACGCGGAAGGCGTGGCCCAGCGCCGTCTCGCCGCCCGAATGGCGGACCTGCAGCGCCATCGCCGCGAGCAGCACCAGCGCGGAGACGAGGAACACGAAGAAGGACTGCCGCTCGCTCATGGCCCGCACCCGAGGCGGGCGCGCGGCCGCCCGGGCAGGCGGCGCGGCGCGCTCAATCGATGCACACCTTCCGCAGCAGGTCGAAGTCGGTCAGCATCCGGCCGATCCCCAGCGCGACCGCGGCCTGCGGCTCCTCGGCCAGGCTCACCGGCAGCCCGGTCTCCTCGCGCAGCCGCTTGTCGAGGTTGCGCAGCATCGAGCCGCCGCCCGCCAGGATGATCCCGCGGTCGCCGATGTCGGCCGACAGCTCGGGCGGGATCTGCTCGAGCGCGATCCGGGTCGCGTCGACGATCACCGAGACCGTTTCGGCCAGCGCCTCGCGGATCTCGTCGTCGGTGACCGGGACGGTCTTGGGAATCCCCTCGACCAGGTCGCGGCCGCGGATCTCCATCGCCAGCGGGTCGTCGAGCGGGAAGGCCGAGCCGACCTTGATCTTGACCTCTTCGGCCGTGCGCTCGCCGATCAGCAGGTTGTGCTTCTTCTTGATGTACTGGATGATCGCCTCGTCCATCTCGTTGCCGGCGACGCGCACCGAGCGGCTGTAGACGATTCCCGCCATCGAGATCACGGCGATGTCGGTCGTGCCGCCGCCGATGTCGATGATCATGTTGCCGGTCGGCTCGGTGATCGGCAGGCCGGCGCCGATCGCGGCCATCATCGCCTGCTCGACCAGGTAGACCTCCGTCGCCTTGGCCTTGATCGCCGAGTCGCGCACGGCGCGCTTCTCAACCTGCGTGATCTCGGACGGCACGCCGATCACGATCCGCGGGCGAACGCCGAGCCGGCGGTTGTGGGCGCGCACGATGAAGTACTCGAGCATCTTCTCGGTGTGCTCGAAGTCGGCGATCACGCCGTCCTTCATCGGCCGGATCGCGAGGATGTTGCCCGGCGTGCGGCCGAGCATCTCCTTGGCCTCGCGCCCGACCGCCTCGACCTTCCCGGTCTTCTGGTTGACGGCGACGATCGAGGGCTCGTTGACGACGATCCCCTTGCCGCGCGCGAAGACGATCGTCGTCGCGGTGCCGAGGTCGATCGCCAGGTCGTTCGAGAAGAGCGACAGGACCGAACGGGGCCAGAATGCCAACGCACTTCCTCCGGGGCGGCCGGTCAGGCGAACCCCTCTTTCGCTACGTTCCGGGCGCCACCTGCCACCGGTTCCGGGGGATGGGGTCGGGGTTGGGCCGTGCCGCACGGAAAATCCGGCCCCGAGCGGACGAAATAGTAGCCAAACATCCCAGAGGAAACAAGACAGCCCGCCCCGAAACCACGGATTCCGCGGGAGTTCCGGGGCGACCGCGGCCGGGCCGGGGGCGCCTCACGGGACCGCGGCGGGCTCCGGCTCCGGGTCCGCGGCCGGCTCCGGTTCCGGGGCCGCGGCCGGCCGGGCCAGCTGGACCCCGTTCTTGCCCGAGTACTTGACCCGGTACATCGCCGCGTCGGCGGCGGCGAGCAGCGCGTCCGGTCCGTGCGCGTGCTCGGGGAAGCAGGCGACCCCGACGCTGGCCGAGATGTGGACCGCCAATCCCATCCCGCGCAGGAACTCGTGCTCCTCGATCCGGCGTCGGACCCGCTCGGCCATCGCCAGCGCCCCCGGCGTCCCGGTCTCGGCCAGCACGATCGTGAACTCGTCCCCGCCGTAGCGGGCCACGACGTCGATGTCCCTCACGTTGCAGCGCAGGACCTCTCCGACCTCGGCCAGGGTCCGCGAGCCGGCCATGTGCCCGTGCTGGTCGTTGACCTGCTTGAAGCCGTCGAGGTCCAGGAAGAGCAGCGCGACCTGGTGGCCGTAACGGGCGGCCCGCTTGGTCTCGCGGCGGAGGTAGTTCTGCATGAAGCGGGCGTTGTAGAGCCGGGTCAGGTCGTCGGTAACGGTGCGCTCCTCGAGCTTCCGGAAGAGCAGCGCGTTCTCCAGCGCGATCGCGGCCGGATCGAGCAGGGCCGCCAGCAGCCGGGCGTCGGCGGCACAGAAGCTCCCCGCTTCCGGCTCCGCCAGCTCGGCCACGCCGATCACGCGCCCGCGGGAGACGAGCGGGAGCGCGAGCAGGGCCGACGGGAGGCCCTGGGGCCACTCCAGCCGGCTG
>CAYZDB010000053.1:0-2171 GCA_964476985.1 uncultured Acidobacteriota bacterium
TGGCCGAGGCGCGCGGCGCGGCGGCGACCGCGAAGATGGCCTGGGAGCAGTCGGGACGCGACCAGGAGCGGTTGGCGCGCGAGGCCGTGCTGATCGGCGGCGTGCTCGAGGCGGCCGAGCGCGGGCGCGAGGAGGCGCAGCGCCGGGCCGAGTCGCTGGAAGGCCAGGTGACGGGCGCCGACGAGCAGATCGCGGCCGACCGGCTGGCGCTCGAGGCGGCCCGCGAGCGCGTGCTCGGGCACGAGGACGCGACCCGCGGGGCCTCGCTGGCGCTGGCCGGGCTGCTGACCGAGGTCCGGGCGCAGGAGGAGCGCCGCGCCGGGCTGGCCCGCGAACTGGAGCGGATGACGCGCGAGCTCGACGAGCTGGCGCAGCGCAGCGAGCGCGGGCTCGAGGCCGGGCGGCGCGCCCTGGCCGACGCGGCCGAGGCGCGGCAGCGCGCGCAGGACCGCGAGGTCGACCTCGAGCGCACGCGCGCCGCGCGGGTGGCCGCGGAGGCCGAGGCCGCGGCCGGCGAGGCGCGGCTGGCGCGCGACGGCGGCGCGGTCCGCGAGGCCGAGGCGCGGCTCGACACCGTGCTCCAGGAGCTGGAGGAGGCGCGCGCGCGGCGCGAGCACCGGGCCACCGAGTTCGAGCGCTCGCGGCTGGAACTCGAGCGCCTGGTCGAGACCTGCCGCGAGGAGCTGGGGGTGCTGCCCGGCGAGCTGCCCGCCGAGGTGCCGCAGCTCGAAGGGCTCGAGATGCTCGACGACGACGAGGCGCTGGCCGGACGGATCGCCGACGCGCGCGCCCGGCGCGAGCGGGTCGGCCCGGTCAACCCGCTGGCCGAGCAGGAGTACGAGGAACTGTCGGCGCGCTTCGAGCTGCAGTCGACGCAGAAGCAGGACCTCGAGGCGACGATCGCCGAGCTGAACAACTCGATCAAGAAGATGGACCGCGAGAGCAAGGAGCGGTTCAGCGAGGCGTTCGTCGAGATCCGCCGCCACTTCCGCGAGCAGTTCGCGCTGCTGTTCCGCGGCGGCAAGGCCGACCTGCTGCTGGAGGACGAGTCCAACCCGCTCGAGTCCGGGGTCGAGATCGTCTGCCAGCCGCCGGGCAAGAAGCTGCAGTCGGTCACGCTGCTGTCGGGCGGCGAGAAAGCGCTGGCGGCGACGGCCGTCCTGTTCGCGATCTTCCGCTACGCGCCGCCCCCCTTCTGCCTGCTGGACGAGGTCGACGCCCCGCTCGACGACGCCAACGTCGGCCGCTTCGCCGACGCCCTGCGCGGCTTCGCCGACCGGACGCAGTTCATCGTCATCACGCACAACAAGCGCTCGATGGAGATGGCCGACCTGCTCTACGGCGTGACGATGGCCGAGCCGGGTGTCTCCAAGCTCGTCTCGATGACGCTCGACTGACGGGTCGGCCATGGGCAGCCCGCGCTGGTGGCGCCTCGCGATCCTCGGCGTCTTCCTGCTGGCGCTGGCGGTCCGCCTGGCGATCATCCTCGAGAGTGCCGGCGCGCCCTACCACCGGTTCCTCGCGCTCGACGCGGCGACCTACCACCGGATCGCGCTGACGGGCGACCCGGCCGAGCCGTTCTGGCAGCCGCCGCTCTACCCCTGGGTCCTGCGCGGCCTCTACGCCGTGGCGGGCGGCCCCAGCCCGCTGCTGGCCCGGCTGGTGCAGGCCCTCGCCGGGGCGCTCACCGCGGTGCTGACCGCGCTCGTCGCGCGGCGCTTCACCGGGCCGGGCTGGGCCGCCGGCGCGGGGGCCGCGGTCGCGCTCTACGCGCCCCTGGCCACGCTCGACGCCGAGCTGCTGCCGGCGAGCCTGGCGACCTTCCTCGTCACCGCGTTCGTGCTGCTCCTGCTCGCGCTCGGCGCGCCGGGCTCCTGGGGCCGGCGGCTGCGGCTCCCCCTGGCCGGGGCGCTGCTCGGCGCGGCGGGGATCCGGTTGCCGCCGATCGCGCTGGCGGCCGCGCTGGCGCTGGCCTGGCTGGCGCGGCGCGAGGGCTGGCGCCCGGCGCTGCTGGTCGGGCTGATCGCGCTGGTGCCGGCGGCCGGGGTCACGCTGCGCAACCGGAGCTACGAGCGCGCGCTCGTCCCGGTCTCGTGGAACGGCGGGACGAACCTCTGGATCGGCAACAACCCCGACTACCCGGAGACCGTCGGGATCCGCCCCGGCGTGCG
>CAYZDB010000053.1:2181-10808 GCA_964476985.1 uncultured Acidobacteriota bacterium
CCTGGGCTGGATCTGCGCCGCGAGCGAGGTCGTGCGCAAGGTCGTCCTGATCAAGCAGGCGGGCGACCTGCACAGCCCGACGATCAACCAGATGGTCATGCACCAGGTCGCCGAGACCGTCTTCGCCGGCCAGGTCGAGAAGGTCCGCACGGCCTATCGCGCGCGGCGCGACCGCATGCTGGCCGCCCTCGCCCGGCACATGCCGCCCGGCGTGCGCTGGACCCGGCTCATGGAAGCGCCGCGGTGCGAGGCGGGCGCCGCGACGCGCGCGGCCGAGGCGGCCTGGTTCTCGGCCCGGGCGCGCGCCTTCGCGCTCTCCGATCCGCTCGGCTTCTCCCGGAACGTGCTCTGGAAGGCGGCCGGGGCGGTCTCGGCGCAGGAGATCGGCCGCAACCGCGACGACTACGACGGGCGCGGCGAGTCGATCGTGGTGCGCCTGCTGCTCTGGCCCTGGGGCTTTCCGTTCGTCGTGCTGTTTCCGCTCGCGGCCGCCGGGACGGTCGCGCTCGCCCGCGAGCGGAAGGGGACGGGCGACTTCCCGGGGTTGCCGCTGCTCGTCGCGCTCGGCGTGCTGGCGATCTCGGTGATCTTCTTCCCGACCGCGCGCTACCGCGCCCCGGCGATCCCGATGCTGATCGTGCTGGCCGCGGCCGGCCTGCCGCGGGTGCGCCGCCACCCCGGGGCCGCGGCCGCCGCCGGCGCGGCGGCGCTCGCCGTCTCGCTGGTGCCGCACGGCATCCCGCCGATCCCGGCGGGGGAGACGCTCTACGAGATCGGCGTCGACCTCGACATGGACGGCCGGCCCCGGGAGGCGCTGCCGTTCCTGGTCGAGGCCGCGCGCGGCGCCCCGGACAACGCCGACGTGGCGCTCTACCTCGGGCTCGTGCTCGGCAAGCTCGAGCGCGGCGAGGAGGCGCGGCTCCAGCTGGAGCGCGCGGTCGCGCTCGCGCCGGACGCCGACGCCGGGTGGCAGGCGCTGGCGGTCTACTGGCAGCGGCGCGGCGACCGCCCCCGGGCCCGCGCGATGATCGAGCGCGCCGTCGCCGCCAACGGCTGCAACCGCCGGGCGCGCGCGCTCTACGCGCAGGTCCTGATGGACGCCGGAGAGCTCGAGGGGGCGCGCCGGCAGCTGGACGAGGCCGAGCGGGTCTACCCGCGCCCCGACCCGTTCGTCGCCCGGGCGCGACAGCGGCTGGCGCAGCTCAGCGGGCCGGCTCCGCCGGCAGCTCCGCCTGGGCCGTCGCCGAGCGCCCCGACTCCGGGTCGCTGAGCCGGACGCTGGCGAGCAGGACGTCCCCTCGCGCGCCGGCCGGGATCTCGACGACGAACGGGCCCAGCGCGCAGCTCGCGCCCGGGGCGATCTCGACCGGGCCGCGCTGCCGCGCCTCGAGCGCCGGCGCGTCCTCGATCAGCGTCGAGACCGGGCGCTCGCCGTCGAGCAGCGTCAGGAAGACCTGGTCCACCCGCCAGCCGGCCGCGGCGCGGCTCTGGAGCTGCAGCCCGACCACGTACTGGGTGGAACCCTCCGGGCCCGCTCCCGAGCGGAGCGTGCCGGTGAGCGCGAAGCCGCTCGCCCGCGGCGACGGCGGGCCGGCGGAGCGGAGCACGAGCGCCGCCACCGGGAACAGCAGCAGCAGGCCCGCCAGGCCCGCGAGCCGCACCAGCGTCCGCCGCATCGCCCGGTCCAAGTGCGCTCCCGTGTCGCCCGCTTTCGCGCGGGCATAGAGTATCGCGAAGCCGGCTATCCCACGGTGGCCGCAAGATTGTTGGCGATCGGAGCCGCCGCGTGACCGCCGGCGGACAGGTGTCCGGCCCGGTGTGACCGCGGGCGGACGGCCAGGGGATCGGGGGCGCGGACCGGCGGGGTGTTCCGGCGGCCCGCGCCTTGCTCTTCCCGCTCTCCATGAGATGGAGAACGAAGCCCGTCGAAACCGTGCGTCCCTCGCGCTTCCGGCCCCCCTTCTGTCCCTGGCCGGACTGCCCCGCCCATCACCAGCGCGGCCGCGGCCTGATCCGCTATGGCAGCTACTCCCGAGCCGTCGACCGCCGCCGGATCCCGCGCTTCCGCTGCCGGGACTGCGGCCGGACCTGCTCCCAGCAGACCTTCTCCTGCACCTACTTCCTCAAGCGCCCCGGGCTGCTTCCCGCCGTCGCCGCCGGGCTGCAGGCCGGCTCTGCGCACCGCCAGCTGGCGCGCTCCCTGCACTGCGCCAAGACCTCCGTCACCCGGCTGGCGCGACGCCTCGCCACCCACGCCGTGCTGCTCCAGGCCCGGCTCGAGACCGAGCTCCCGCCGCTGTCCGAAGCCGTCGTCCACGACCACTTCGAGAGCTTCGTCGGCTGCCAGCGGCAGGCGCTGGCGCTCGGCACCGCCGTCGGCGCCCGCTCGCGCTTCGTCTTCGGGCCCGACCCCGCCCCGCATCGCGGCTCCGGCCGGCGTCCCGACCGGCCCGACGGCTCCGCCGCGCCCTGGGCCGAGAGCGACGCCTACGTCATCAGCATCCGGCGCTCGCTCGACCGGCTGCTGCGGCTGGTGCCGGAAGGGCAGCGGCTCGTGCTCGTCGCCGATGGCCGCAGCGACTACCGGACAGCCCTCAAGGACCACCCCGCGGCCGAGCGGGTCCAACTCGTGTCCCACCCCAATCCCATCCGCGGGCCGAAAGGGAGTCCGCGCTCGCCGGAGGCGATCGCGCGCGATCTCGCGATGGCCCCGGTCGACCAACTGCACCAGTTGCTGCGCCACACCTGCGCTGAGCACAAGCGCGAGACGATCGCCTTTGGGCGGGCCCAGGCGGCGGTGCTGGGCCGGGCCTTCCTGACGACCGTCTGGAAGAACCTGGTGAAGGGCCGCTCGGAGCGGCGACCCGACCGGACGACCCCCGCGATGGCGCTGGGACTGACCGCCGAACCGTGGCCTTGGGACCGGGTCCTGGCCCAGCGGCTCTTCCCGGAGCGCGAAGCGCTACCCGACTCGTGGCGCCCGCTGGTCGGTCCCCGGACCCAGCTCGAAGACCGGCTCCCCGACGCCGCCTCCGCCCCCGCACCCACCCCGCCGCACCAACAGGCTTGCGGCCACCGTGCGGGTATCCTCAAGCCCGCATGCGCGACATGGTCCTCTCCTCCCTCTTCTTCGCCGTGATGGCCGCGGCGGCGAAGCTCGTCGGGGAGCGCGTGCCGATGCAGCAGATCGTGCTCGTGCGCGGGGTCCTGTGCGCGATCCTGACGTTCTGGTGGCTCGCTTCGGCGGGGGTTCCGTGGCGCGGCCGGCGGCCGGGGATCCTGCTGCTGCGCGGCGCCCTGGGGTACGCGGCCCTGTCCTGCTACTTCTGGTCGGTCCATCACCTCCCGCTGGCGGAGGCAATCCTGATCCAGCAGGTCCACCCGGTCTTCGCCGCGGCGCTGGCCTGGGTCTTCCTGCGCGAGCCCCCGGGCCGCCGCTTCGCCCCCGCGCTGGCGCTGGCGATCGCCGGCGTGGCGGTGCTGGTGCAGCCGGGCCGGGACGGCGGGTTCGTCGGCGGCTGGGGCGTGCTGATCGCGCTCTCGGGCGCGATCCTCAGCGCCGGCGCCTACGTCGCGGTCCGCGACGCGTCGCGCACCGAGCACCCGATGGCGCTCGTCTTCTGGTTCCCGGTGGTGAGCGCCGTCCTGGCGGTGCCGGGGACCGTGGCGGCGGGGCCGGTCTGGCCGTCCGGCGTCGAGTGGATCGGGCTGGCCTTCGTCGCGCTCGCCGGCCAGCTCGGGCAGGTCTTCCTGACCCGCGGCCTCTACCGCGTCCCGGCCGGGCGGGCGACCCTGGCCAACCCCCTGACCACGCTCTTCGGCGCGTTCCTGGGCTGGGCGGTGTTCGACGAGCGCCTCGGCTGGCCGACCGTGGCGGGGGGGATGCTGCTGGTGGCGGCGGTCCTGCTCGCCGGCTCCGGCTCCGGGCGCCCCGGTCCGGAAGAGCCCTTATCGGTTGGTTAGCCTCCCGGGCCGCCCGGCATAATATGAACTTCGGTGGCCGTGCCGCGGGCGAAGGGCCCGCGGCCGGAGTCTGCACCCAGCCGACGACAGAAAGGGGACACTGCATGCCGATCACGATCGGGCTCATGGGCTTCGGTCGCATCGGGAGGAACGTCTTCCGGCTCCTCGCCCGCAGCGACGAGATCCGGATCGGCGCGATCTCGGACATCGCCGACCCGGAGGCCCTGACCTACCTCCTGCGCTTCGACACCAGCTTCGGACGGTTCGAGGACGAGGTGCGCTACAAGGACGGCCGGCTCTACACCTGGGGCCGCGAGATCCCGCTGCTCAACGCGCGCGACCCGGGCGAGGTCAAGTGGAGCGACTACGGGGTCGACTACGTGGTCGAGGCCACCGGCAAGCCGCGCGACGTCGGCGCCCTGCGGCGGCACCTCGAGGCGGGGGCCCGGCGCGTGATCCTCTGCGCCCCGCCCACGCCGAGCCAGCGCCCCGACGCCTACATCGTCTACGGGGTGAACGACCGGATCCTGCAGTCCGGACACGCCGTGATCAGCGCGGCCTCCTGCACCGCCCACGCCGCCTCGCCGGCGCTGGCGGCGCTGAACGACGCCTTCGGGGTCGAGCGCGCCCACCTGACCACGATCCACGCCTACACCAACGCGCAGCGGCTGGCCGACGTCCCGGCGGGGACCAACCTGCGCAACTCGCGCGCGGCGGCCGAGAACATCATCCCCTCCGAGACCAACGCCGCCGCGGTGATCGGCGAGGTCCTGCCGCCGATCGAGGGGAAGCTGACCGCGGCCGCCCTCTCGGTCCCGGTTCAGAACGGCTCGATCGTCGACCTGACCCTGTGGTTCGCGAAGCCGGTGACGCGCGACGGGATCAACGAGCTGATGCGCAGCGCCGCGTCCGGCCCCTACCGCGAGATCCTCGAGTACCTCGAGGACCCGGTGGTCAGCTCCGACGTCGTCAAGAGCGCCTACTCGTCGCATTTCGACTCGCTGGCGACGATGGTCCAGGAGGGGAACCTGGCCAAGCTGCTGGTCTGGTTCGACAACAGCTGGGGCTACGCCCACCGCGTGATCGACCTGCTGCGGCTCTGCGGCCGCCAGGACGGCAAGCTCCCGGAGGTGCGGGCATGACGAAGATCAGGGTCGGCATCAACGGGTTCGGCCGGATCGGCCGCGCCGTGTTCCGGATCATGAGCCTGCGCGACGACATGGAAGTCGTCGCGATCAACGATCTCTTCGACGCCAGGACGCTGGCCTACATGCTGCGCTACGACACCGTGATGGGGCCGTTCCGGCGCACCATCTCGTGGGAAGAAGGCGCGCTGATCGTCGAGGGGAGCAAGGTCCGCCTGACCGCCGAGAAGGACCCGGGCAAGCTGCCCTGGAAGGAGGTCGGCGCCGAGGTCGTGATCGAGGCCACCGGCGTCTTCCGCGACCGGGCCAAGCTCGAGCCGCACCTCGCCGCGGGCGCGAAGAAGGTGATCCTGACCGTCCCCCCCAAGGACGAGGTCGACGCGATCGTCGTGCTCGGCGTCAACGACCACGTGCTGGGACCGGGGAAGAACATCGTCAGCAACGCCTCCTGCACGACCAACTGCCTGGCCCCGGTGGCCAAGGTGCTGCACGACAGCTTCGGGATCGAGCGCGGCTTCATGACCACGGTCCACGCCTACACCAACGACCAGCGGCTGGCCGACGTCCCGCACAAGGACTTCCGGCGGGCCCGGATGGCGGCCCAGAACCTGATCCCGACCACCACCGGCGCGGCCCGGGCGGTCGGCAAGGTGCTGCCCGAGCTGAAGGGGCGGCTGGACGGGACGGCGATCCGCGTCCCGGTGCCGGACGGCTCGGTGGTCGACCTCGTGGTGCGGCTGAACCGCGAGGCCGGCGCCGACGAGGTCAACGCGGCGATGAAGACGGCCGCGCTCGGCCCGCTGCGGCGCGTGCTCCAGTACACGGAGGAGCCGCTCGTCTCGTCGGACATCATCGGCAACCCGCACAGCTCGATCTTCGACGCGCCGTCGACCCTGCGGATCGGGCCGAAGGAGCTGCGCTGCCTGGCCTGGTACGACAACGAGTGGGGCTATTCCCAGCGGGTGGTCGACCTCGCCGAGCGGCTGGGCCAGTACCTGGCGTGAGTCCCGGGGCGGCGCCGCGACGCGCCGCCCTGTGCTATCTTCCCCCTCCGGGCGGGTCTTCGGACCCGCCCGCTTGCTGTCGGCGCGGACCGCGCCGGGGACCCGATGCGCAAAGCCCTGCTCACGATGCTGATCGCCCTCGCCGCCGGGCTCCCGGCGCTGCTGCTGCGGCTGCTCGGGGCCCACGCCGACGAGGCGACGGGCACGATCGCCTGGAGCGGCGGCGCGATCAGCGCCCCCGCCGCGAGCCTGGTCTTCGGGATCGGGGTGCTGGCCGGCGCGTTCGTCGTCTCGTGGGCGGCGGAACTGATGCAGTTCGACGTCAGCCGCAACCTGGCGACGGCGATGGTCGCGCTGCTGGCGGTCCTGCCGGAGTACACGGTCGACATCTACCTGGCCTGGACCGCGGCGACCGTGCCCGCCAACGCGCCGCTCGCGCTGGCCAACATGACCGGCGCCAACCGGCTGCTGATCGGCATCGGCTGGCCGGCCATCGCGCTGGCCGTGCTCTGGACGCGGGGCCAGAAGCTGATCCGGATCGAGCGCTCGCGCTGGGGCGAGACCTTCTTCCTGGCGCTGGCCACGCTCTACTCGTTCGTCGTGCCGCTCAAGGGGAGCCTCAACCTCTTCGACTCGGTCGTGTTCCTGGCGATCTTCGCCTTCTACCTGCGCTACGTGACCCGCCAGGAAGTGCACGAGCCGGAGCTGGAAGGCGGGCCGGTCGCGATCCTGGGGGCGCTCCCCAGGGGCGCCCGGCGGCTCGTCACGGCCGCCCTGTTCGCCTACGCCGGGGCGGTGCTCTTCGCCTCGGCCGAGCCGTTCGCGGAGGGGCTCAAGCTGACCGGGCACGCCTGGGGCATCTCGGAGTTCCTGCTGATCCAGTGGCTCGCGCCGCTGGCCAGCGAGTCGCCCGAGTTCCTGATCGTGCTGATCTTCGCGCTGCGCGGCCAGGCGGCGGCCGGCTTCGGGACGCTCGTCTCGTCCAAGGTCAACCAGTGGACGCTGCTGGTCAGCATGGTGCCCCTGGCCTACGCCGGCGCGCTGGTCTACCACGGCCTGCCGTGGCACCAGCTCCCGCTCGACCCGCGCCAGACCGGCGAGCTGCTGCTGACCTCGGCCCAGTCGTTCTTCGCGCTGGCGATCGTGCTCAACCGGCGCTTCGCGCTGAGCGAGGCGCTGTGGCTGCTGGTCCTGTTCCTGGCCCAGTTCGCCGCCTCGGTCGGGATCGAGAACTTCACCCCGGTCGAGCGGCACGCGGCGCTGTTCAACACCGAGAAGTGGATCTTCAGCGCGGTCTACATCGCACTCGGGCTGCGCTGGTTCTGGCTCGAGCGCTCGTTCGTGCGGCCGCTGGTGCGGATGGTCGCCCGCACCGGCCGGCGACCGGCGGCCTGAGGCGCGGAACCGTTCGCGCCCCGCGCGGGCCCGCTCGGCGGCCCCGCGAAACCTCCGCGCCCGCCCCCCCGTACCATCCCGCGAAAGGGGACGACGCATGTTCTGCTCCTATTGCGGCAAGGAACTCGCACCCTACGCGGTGGTCTGCACCGGCTGCGGCGCCGCGGCGCCGCTCGCGCCCGGCACCGCCGCCGCCCCCGGCACCGTCCCCGCCGCGCCCGCGGTGGGGTCCCAGACCCGCTCGCGGCTCGGGGCCGGGCTGCTCGGGATCTTCCTCGGCGCGCTCGGCGTGCACCGCTTCTACCTCGGCTTCACCGGGATCGGCCTCGCGCAGCTGCTGCTCACCGTGCTCTCGCCGCTGACCTGCGGCCTGACCTGGCTGATCGCGGCGGCGTGGGGCTTCATCGAGGGGATCCTGGTCCTGGTCGGCGTGATCGACCGCGACGCGCAGGGCGAACTGCTCAGGGACTAGACACCGATCCGGGCCCCCGCCGCCGGGCGCGTCCGGGCCCGTTCGCCGCGCGCGACGATCCGCGAAAACCCGCGCGAACCGCGCGAAATGCGTTGCTTCCGCGCGGCGCGTTCCCCATCTTCCGATCGGGAGGGTGGCTTGGCGCGGGTCATCACGCTCGGTTCCGGGAAGGGGGGGACGGGCAAGTCGTTCGTCGCGGCGAACCTCGGCCTGGCGCTGGCCCAGGCGGGGGTCCGCACGACCCTCGTCGATCTCGACCTGGGGTGCGCCGACCTGCACCTGATGCTCGGCGTGCTCTCGCCGCAGCGCGGGCTGCTCGAACTGCTGCGGGGCGAGGTCGACGCGATGCAGGACGCCGCGATGCCGGTGCCCGCGCAGCCGAGGCTCTCGCTGGTGCCCGGGACCGGCGAGACGCTCCGCATGTCGGGGCTGACCGGACCCGAGGTCCAGCAACTCGCGCACGGGCTGCGCCAGCTCGAGGCCGATGTCGTCGTCGTCGACCTGCCGGCCGGTGTGGCGCCGCAGGTGCTCGACCTCTTCCTCGCCGGCGACCAGCAGGTCGTCGTCGCGACCCCCGACCCGGTCTCGCTGGCCGACGCCGGGCGCCTGCTCTCGCTGGCGCGCGTGCGCCGCTCGACGCGCGGCCAG
>CAYZDB010000053.1:10818-12788 GCA_964476985.1 uncultured Acidobacteriota bacterium
CGCGCAACGCGCCGAAGGCTCGCGTCCGGGACTCGGGCCCCGCGCCGGCCGCGGGTCTACACCTCGCTGGACGACCTGGTGCGCGACATGAACGCGCTGCGCGAGGAGACCGCCGTCGAGCGCGGGACGCTGCGCCCGGCGCTCGTCCTGAACCGCTGCCGCACGGGGAGCGGCGTCAGCGCCGAGCAGCACCTGCGCGCGCTGACCCAGCAGCTCGGCGGGATCGACCTGCCGCTGCTGGCCGAGATCCCCGACGACCCGCAGGTCGAGTCCTCGATGCGGATGCTGCAGCCGCTGGTCGCGCTGGCGCCCGCGGCGGCCGCGGCCGAAGCGCTGGCCCGGCTCGCGCAACGGATCGCCGCGGACCTCGGGCGGCCGGCGGCTTCCTCCGCGCCGGCCCCGGCGCTGGAAACGGCCGGCGTCTGACGCCCGCCGGCGCCGGCCTGCGTGGGCCCGGCCGCCGCTCCGCCTAGAATGGACGCGCCGGAGGGGTGTCCGAGCGGTTTAAGGATCCGGTCTTGAAAACCGGCGTGGCGCAAGCCACCGCGGGTTCGAATCCCGCCCCCTCCGCCAGCGTCGCACGCTCTCTCCACGGGGTCGATTCAAGCCGCCCCGCTCCCGGCCGATGAGTCGGGCGACCCGTTCCGGCGGGGGAGAGGGAAGGTCCGTGGAGCCGCTCAACGTCGATCCCGGCTTCTTCGCGATCGAGCTCGAGCACCTCGAGCCGGCGACGGTCCTCGCCTTCGACCTCTTCCTCTGGCACCCCGGCCGCAGGCCGCTGCACTACCGGCACCGCGATCTCGAGTTCACGCGCGAGATCCAGGCCCGCCTCGTGGCCAACGGCGTGCGGCGCCTGCTCGTCCCGGCCGGCCAGCTGGGCGACTTCGAGCGCTACCGCGTGCAGCACAACCGGTGCGTCCCTGCGCCAGCCGCCGTTGCGCCGGCCGCGGGACCGTCCGCCGCGCTGCCGCTCCCTGCGGCGGAAGCCCGCCTGCCGGCCGTGCTGGCCGATCCCGGCCAGCCGCTGGACCGGCGCTGCGCGGCGCTGCTCGGGGTCTCGCGGCGCGTGGTCGAGGCGGCGATGGCGGACCTCGCGCTGCCCGGGCTCCCGGAGCGGATCCACCACGTCGCCGAGGCGACGGGCCGGTTCCTGATCGACGAGCCGGGGGCCTACGGGACGATGGTCCAGCTGATGCGGCTCGACTACAGCTCGCTCTCGCACTCGCAGCACACGGCGCTGTACACCACCGAGCTGGCGCTGGCCTGCGGCCTGGGCGACCTCGACGAGGTTGCGGCGATCGGCCGCGCGGCGCTGCTGCACGACATCGGCAAGGCGGGGCTGCCGCCCTCGATCACCGAGAAGGACTGCCCGCCGGACGACCCCGACTACCCGCGCTGGCGGGAGCACGCGATGCGCGGCACCTCCCTGCTGCGCGAGGCGGGCTGGGACGACGGGACCTGCCTCGAGGTCGCGGCACACCACCACGAGAACGCCGACGGCACCGGCTTCCCGGCGGGCCTCGTGGGCGCGGCGATCCCGGCGGCGGCGCGGATGGTGCGGATCGCCGACGCCTTCGACAGCCTCACGACCGCCTACCGGAACCGCCCGGCCCTGACGGGGTTCCAGGCGCTCTGGCGGATGCGGCGCGAGATGGGCGCCCAGTTCGACCAGCCGATGCTGACCGTCTTCATCGAGTCGCTGGTCGCGCCGGGCGGCGCCCGTCGGCGCTGAGTTGGGCCCGCCGGCCGGCGCGCCGTACAATCACCAGCCTCGCGAGGAGGGCCGCTTGGTCCGACGCACGCTCGTTCCGATCCTGATGACCCTGCTGGCCGTGGCCGCCGCGCCGGCTGCGGAGCGGGCCCCGGCCCCCGGCACCCCGCCGGCGGCCGCCCCGGTGGCCCCGCCCGCCCCGGCCGGCCCGGTCCCCTCCGTCGCCTTCGAGTCGCTCAGCCTGGACCTCGGCGCGATC
>CAYZDB010000054.1:0-12388 GCA_964476985.1 uncultured Acidobacteriota bacterium
TGCTGCGGGCGCTCTCGGACGAGGCGCTGGTCGCCCCCGCCGTGGCGGCGAACCGCGCGCTGATCGAGCGCGAGTTCGACCGCGAGGCGAACATGCGGCGGATCGAGGCGGCGTGGCGGGAGCTGGCTAGCGCGTATCGGTCCGGCGCAGGTTCTCGACGTCCTGCGGCGGGACGTTGACCGGGGCCGAGGGCGTGGCCTGGGACTGCGCGGCCACCGCGTAGTTGGGGATCGCGTCGTAGGCGAAGGCCGCGTAGTAGTAGGCCGTGCCGTTCGCCAGGCCCGAGTGGACGCAGGAGTCGAACGCGCCCGGCGTCCCCTGCTTGTCGCAGGCCACCGAGCCGTCGGCCGGCCCCGTCGGGTAGCTCCCGGTCTTGAAGCGGATCAGCGCGCCCCGGCTGTCCGCGCTCGTCGAGTGGGTCCACGACAGCGTGACCTGGGCGTTGCCCGGCGTGGCCACGAAGTTCGTCACCGGCGAGGGCGGGGTCGTGTCCGGCGGCCCGCCCTGCAGCTCGACCGCGCCGATGTCGCAGGCCCCGTCGTTGCGCGGGTTGCCGTAGAAGTCGTCGGCCGGGCACTCGCTGTTGAGCCCGGCGTTGACGCCGCGGTTCTTGGAGGTCGGGGTGTAGTTGCTGATCGTGCCGTCCGAGACGCTGGGCTTGACGAAGTAGTTGCGCGAGTCGGCGCCGTCGTTGAACTCCAGGGCCGAGGCCCCGGAGTTGCACGCCGAGTAGCAGACGAAGATCCCGTGCCGTTCCTGGCCGAAGGTCGTGTTGATCGAGTCGAAGGAGTAGTCCGGCCCCGAGCCCGAGCCCTTGAAGGTCTGGTCCGAGGTGGCCATGTTGACGGCGCCGTTGTAGGGGTGCAGGAACAGGTTGTAGTCGGTCGTGACGTTGGCCCAGGAGTTGCCGTAGGTGATCAGCGAACCGTTGAAGTTGGTCCCGGTGTCGGCGTCGACGTAGTAGGCGTTGTTGTAGTGCTTGAGCCCGGCCGCCGCGCCGCTGATCCCGAACTCCATCACCTCCTGCCGCCAGTTGGCGTTGACCGAGTGCGAGACGCCGAAGGTGTTGTTGCGGATCACGATGTCGCCGCCCGCGCCGTTGAAGAAGGCCCAGCCGTCGCCCGTGACCTCGATCACCGAGTTCTGGAGCAGCAGGTAGTTGAGCCCGTTGTCCTGGACGCTGGTCCCGATGTAGGCGCCGTGGGCCCCGGTCTGGGGCTCGGAGAACGACTCGGACGAGCAGCTGTAGACCGGGTCGCCCGCGCACTCGCTGGTGCGGTACCAGGTGAAGACCCGGTGCATGTAGATCCGGTCGAAGATCACCCGGTCGGAGGCGCTGGTCCCCTTGATGCTGTCCATCGAGAAGCCGTTGGAGTACCCGCCGCGCATCTCGACGTCGTAGAAGCGCAGCCCCGACTGCGAGATCCCGCCGGCCGGGACGGCCGTCGTCTTCTCGAGGCAGTCGACGTGCTCGACCTGCATCATCGTCCGCGACTTGGAGAAGTCGAACCGGCAGGCGGCCCCGGCCGCGGTCACGCGGCTCAGCAGGTGGTTCGATCCGCCGCTCAGGAAGGCGAAGGTCGAGTCGGTGTTGTAGCCGTTCGACTCGCCGGCCACGTCGAGGTAGACGTTGCGGAACGCGAAGTAGTCCCGGTCGTTCATCGACCAGGCGACGGAGTAGAAGCCGGCGTTGCTGGCGACGACCCCCAGCGCCTCGGGCGAGCTGCCGTCGAAGGTCTGCGCCCAGACCCGCGTGCCGTCGTCGCAGAACGAGCCCGCGACCTTCGAGACGTGGGCCTCGCAGCTCGACTCGGACGAGCAGGGGCAGGAACCGACCGTCACCTTGACGAAAGCGTCCTTCCCGGAGCGGTTGGCGTACCACTTGTCCCAGTAGCCGCCCGTCTGGCGCATCCCCTTCGGGGCGCTCCAGACGCCGTCACCGCCGGCCTGGGACTTGGCGTAGGACCAGACCTCGGGCCGGGTGCTGCTCTGCGTCCAGGTCACGCCGGCCGGCTTGGCCTTGGTGCGCGTGACGGTCACCGAGCCCTCCGGGCCGTCCCCCTTGACCTCCACGAACTGGGCCACGTCGAGCGTCGTCGCGCCGCCGCTGCTCTTGCCGCGGTAGCCCTCCTCGAGCGTGATCGCCGTCCCGCTGACCGAGGCCACGCGGGTCCAGTTGAAGGTCGGGCCGGTCCCGTCGCAGCGGACCCAGTCGCCCGCGGCGACGCCGGTCACCGCCGTGCCGCAGCTGATCGTCGTCGACTTCGCGGTGCAGGTGCACGACGACATCGCGTTGTCGGTCTTCAGCGCGCCGCCGTTGGCCTGCGTCACGCCGCTGCCGAGGTAGTAGGTCCCGGGCTGGATCAGGCAGCGATCCCCCGCCTTGACCGTGACGCTGGCGCACTTGGCGGGCGAGGCCCAGGCCTGGGCCGCGCTGTTGCCGGTCCCGGCGTTGGAGTCGCTGCCGTCGGTGCGCACGTAGTAGTCGGTCGCCCGCGCGGGGCTGGCGACGAGCAGACTGATGAGCCAGAGGCCTCGCATGTCGGGCTTGTCCTCTCCCTCGTCCCGGGCCGGGCACGGCCGTGCCGCCGTGGCGTGCCGGCACGGTACACCGCAGCCGGACGCACGGGGACGGGCTCCCGCCAGGAAAGCGGTGAGAAGCGAGCATCGTGCCACGCGGCCGCGTCCGCCGCACCCGGCTAACTTGCTGAGAAATGGAGGGATCGGCCGGGCCCGCCGCCGGGCGCCATTACAATACCGGCATGGGCCTGTCGGATTGTTCACGGGCGGTTCGATCCGCCCGCGGTCCCGCTCCCGCCCCGATCTTCCCCTTCGCGCGCCGGCCGCGCCCGGCATAATCCGACCCCGAGGAGCCGATGCCGTTCTCGCTGCTGATCAAGCTCGCGATCGCCGCCGCGAGCCTGCCCGCCCTGTGGCTGCTGGTGCCGCGCGATCCCGCCGCGCCGCCCGCCCCCTGGCGGCGCCCCGCCGCGCTCGCGACCCTGCTCGGCGTGCGTCTCGTGGCGGCGGGCGTCTGGGCCTTCTTCCCCTCGCTCGTCGGCACGCCCGACCTCACGCTCTACTACGTGCCGCAGGGGCGGAAGCTCCTGGCTGGGCTCGTACCCGGGATCGACTTCGAGTCGAGCTACTCCCCGCTCTTCACGCTGCTCACCGCGGGGGCTCTGGCGGTGCTCGACCGGCCGGTTTCGGTCTTCCTGCTGATCGTCGCGTTCGAACTGGGGGGGCTGTGGTGCCTGGACCGGATGCTGCGGAGCGACGGCACCGCCCCGGGGCTGCGCGACGCCTCTCTGGCGGCCTACGCAGCTCACCCGCTCGCGCTCTGGTACAGCGGCGTCACCGCGTACCAGAGCACGATGATCATGGCCTTCTTCGCCGCCGCGCTGGCGGCCTTCGCGCGGCCGTGGGCGAGCGCCGCGCTGGTCGCCTTCGCGCTCCCGTTCACCAAGCTGCTCGCGGTCCTGGCCTGGCCCGCCCCCGCGCTGCGGCGGCGCGGGACGCTGGCGGCGCTCGGCTGCTTCGCGGCGGCGCTGGCGCTGACCGCCGGGCTGGCCGCGGCCGGGATGGACCCGCGCGCGGCGCTCGCGCGCGAGGCGCTCGACACCTCCAACGGCAACCTGTGGTTCCTGCTCGGGTCGCTGGCCGGGCACCCGCTCAACCGGCCCCCCCTGGCCTGGCTCGCGCCGGCCTCGTTCGTGGCGGCGGTCGGGGCCGCGCTGGCCGCCGCCGCCTGGCGCCGCGGCACGCTGCTGCCGGTGGAGAGCGCCGGCGACGCGGCGGCGCTCTTCTCGCTGGTCGGCTGCCTGTTCATGGCGCTCTCGAAGAAGTCGCTGCCGATGTACTTCACGATGTTCCTGGCCGTGCTGATCGTGGTCGTGGTCCAGGGGACGCGCGTGCGGGGCGACCTGGTGCGGCTCGCGCTGCTGGGCTGCTCCTCGCTCGTCACGCCCCAGCTCTGGCACGGGAAGCTGGGCCAGCCCGACTGGCTGCCGGTCGGGCAGGCGCTCGCGGAGGGGAACGCGTGGGGGCTGCTGGTGCTCGCGCTCGACGCGCTGACGCTGGGGCTGACGCTCTACTTCGCCCGGCTCTGCTGGCTCCGGCTGGCGCGCGGCGGCCCCGTTCCGGCCGCAGCCGCTACTTCCTGACGGCGTACACCTGGTACCGGAACTTCCCGGCCGCCGTCCGCGGGATGTTCCCGACCCAGCGGAAGTCGATCCGCATCGCGGGCCCGAAGTAGTCGAGGAGCCGCCCCCGGATCGTCGCCTCGGCCTCCGGCACCGGCCCGGCCTCGGCCACCAGGTTGATCGTCAGGTGGTCGGGCTCGTCCTGCACCAGCTGGGACTCCAGCACGCCGTCGATCTTCTTCAGCACGATGTCGAGCCGCCCCAGCGCGCGCCCGTCCGGGGTGTACAGGATGTCGTCGATCCGCCCGACGATCGTCTCGATCGCGTCGGTCTCCCAGCCGCAGGGACAGGGCGTGCGCCGCTCGGGCAGGACGATCGAGTCGCCCAGCCGGTAGCGCACCAGCACCTGGGCGCGGTTGACGAAGCCGGTCCCGACCGCGTCGCCGGGCCGGCCGACGACCGGCGTCGTGCCGTCCAGCGCCTCGACGTGGCCGAACTCGTGGCTGACATGGTAGGTCCCGTGCGGGCACTGCCCGATCCAGAACACGACCTCCGCCGCGCCGTACTGGTCGGCCACATTGCAGGCGAAGGCCTCCTCGATCGTGCGGCGCTGGTCGGCGTAGAGCGTCTCGGCGCAGGTGATGACCGCCTTCGGCCGGATCCGCGTCTCGCCGCGCCGCAGCGCGTGGGCCGCGACCAGGAAGACCCCCGACGGGTAGGCGTTGATCTCCTCCGGCCCGATCTCGGCGATCTTCGCGACGTAGGCGTCGAGCGTCGCCTCGGCGATGTGGAAATTCGAGAAGTGCCAGTTGTTCTCGGAGCGGTCGTGGCGCCAGAAGGGGGGCGCCGTCTGCCCCATCGGCACCACCGGGCGCACGCCGATCGAGACCCGCGCCCCCTTCCCCTCGATCCCCCACTGCCGGCGCTGGCGCTCCTGGTAGGCCCAGACGCGCTGGTAGCAGCCCTTGTCCTTGTAGGTCGTCAGCGGCTTGCCGGTCGTGCCCGAGGTGTTCCCCTTGTAGAGCGTGCCGTACTTCCCGGCCCGGTACTCGTCCGAGACGAAGCGCTCGGGCGCGGCCTTGACCTCGGCCTTCTCGGTCACCGGGAGCGCGCGGATGTCCTCGAAGCGCCGGACGTCGCGCGGGTCGAATCCGATCGACTTCCACAGCTCGCGGTAGTGCGGGACCTGCGCCGCGGCGTAGGCCAGCGTCTCCTGCAGCCGGGCCAACTCCAGCTCGCGGACCCGCTCGTAGGAGTAGTGCCGCGACTCCATCAGCGCGGCCAGCGTCCGGTCGTGCTCGGCGCCGTAGCGCCGGCGCTTGAGGATCCAGCCGTAGCCGCTGACCATCAGGTCCTGCAGCGGGACCGGGACGTGCTGGTACAGGCCGTAGAACCGGTCGATCGCGCTCATTCCGCCGCTCCCGTCACCAGCCGTCCCGCGCGCTCGGTGGCCGAGCGCAGCTCGTCGAAGGCGTCGCGGCCGATCAGCGAGCGCAGCACGAGCGGCGGGCTCTGGGACACCACCGCCCCGAAGTGCAGCCAGCGCGAGCGCAGGCCGGGGCGGATCATCGTGATCGCTTCGGTGTACCGGACCGAGTCGGTCCAGCGGAACTTCCAGGCGTCGCGCCCGCGCAGCAGGCTCATCTCGCGGGCCCGCTCCTCCTCGATCAGCTTCTCGACCACGACGCCGGTCATGTAGTGCCCCAGCGACCAGCGCTCGTACTGCGGGGTGAAGCCCATCTGGTAGCCGTAGTAGACGCCGTCGTGGAGAAAGCCGTAGTGCGAGGCGCCGGGCAGCCCCTCGATCGTCAGGATCCAGAAGTAGAGCTCACCGCTCTCCGCGAGCCGCGCCGCCAGCGCGCGGTGGAAGCGCTGGTAGTCGTCCTTCTTGAAGTTCCCGCCGCGGCCGGTCGCCTCCATCCGCGCCTGGTGCAGCCGGGCCAGGAGATCCATCCCGGCGTCGACGTCGAGGTCCTTGCCGACGCGCTTCCACTCCACCCCCAGCTCGCGCTCGATCTTGCGCCGGTAGCGCCGGAGCTGCTGGCGGAAGTGCGGGTTCCGGGCCGCCATGAACTCGTCGAAGCTGCCGGGCAGTTCGAGGTAGGGGCAGGGCGAGCGGGTCTCGCGCCGCACCAGCGCCAGCCGCGCCTCGCTCCAGGCCTCGGCCATCCGCGAGAGCGAGCCCCCCTCCGCCAGCTCGGAGAACTGCGCGAAATCCCAGCCCGGGTCGCGGAACAGGTGCGGGGCCAGGGCGGCCGCGACCGCCTCCTCCAGCCCGGGGATGCAGAGCGCGTCGAGGAAGTCGGGATTGACGACGTCGCCGTAGCCGACGTTGCGCAGCACGCGCGCGCGGCCGACGCGCGTCGGGCGCGGATCGACGTAGAGCGGCACGATCGCGACCGGCTGTCCGGCGCCGTTGCGGACGGCGAAGACGCGCCCCTCGCGCGGCGTCGTGCCGTCGGCCGCCTCGCGGAAGTGCTCCCACCAGGCCTCGGCGAAGGTCCAGCCGGTGAAGACGTTGCGGGTCCGCGAGCGCGGCTCGAGCCAGTTCCACTCGGCGCGCAGCGCGGGCAGCGGCGCGAGCTGGACCGAGAGGCCGGTCGGCCCCGGCGCGGCCGGGGGGGCGGCGAGGGACGGGCCGGCGCTCATCTCAGCGCGATCCCCGGCCCGCCGCTGCCGGGCGGTCGCCGGTCAGCGCGGTCGGACGCCGGATCAGGGGCGCCCAGTCGCGCCCCAGCAGCTCGGCGTAGAGGGTTTCGGTGCGGTCCAGCATCTTCCCCAGGGAATATTCGTCCTGGACCCGCCCCTGGGCACGCCGCCCCAGCTCCCGCCGCCGGTCCGGGGCCTCGAGCAGCTTCTCCAGCGCGCGGCCCAGGGCGCCGGCGTCCCCGGGCGGGACCAGCAGGCCGGCGTTCCCGCCGTCGAGGCACTCGCCGTTCCCGCCGGCCTCGGTCGCGACGATCGGCCGGCCGGCCGCCATCGCCTCCAGCAGGGCGTTGCTCATCCCCTCGGAGAGCGAGGGGAGCGCGAACAGGTCGAGCGCGGCGAGCAGGTCCGGCACCTCCTCGATCACGCCGGGGAAGACGACCCGGTCCTCCAGGCCGGCCGCGGCGGCCTGCCGGCGCAGCTCCTCGCCGTAGCCGCGCGTCACCTCGCCGGCCAGCACCAGCCGCAGCGCGGCGTGGCGCTCGAACAGCGGCCGCATCGCCTCGAGCAGCACCGCCTGCCCCTTGACCTTCTTGATCGTCCCGACCGCGCCGACCACCAGGTCGTCGGCGCGCAGGCCGAGCCGGCGGCGCATCGTGGCCCCGTCGCCGCGCTCGAAGCGCGCCGCGTCGACGCCGTTGGGGATCACCACGACCTTCCTGCGGCTCGCCCCCTCGGCGTGCAGCGTGAAGCGCGAGACCGCCTCGGAGTTGCAGACGATCCGGTCGACCAGCGGGTTGGTCAGGCGGTAGCCGAGCAGGTGCAGCAGGCGGCCGCGCTTGATCGCGCGCCGCGTCGTGACGATCGCCCACGGCGCGCCGCGGCGCGCCGCGAGCATCCCGTAGAAGTCGGCGTCGAACAGGAAGGTGTGGACGATCCGGATCCGCTCGTGGCGGATCATCTGCGGGATCATCCGCAGCCGGCGCAGCCCGCCCAGCGAGCGGGCCCCGCCCGACATCCCCAGCTCCTCGACCGGCACCCCCGCCGCGCGCAGCCGCTCGGCGTGCTCGCCGCCGTGGCCCAGCGTCACGACCCGCGGCGCGACGCGCCCGCGCGCGGCCAGCTCGCGCGCCAGCGTCTCCACGGCGAGCTCGGTGCCGCCCGGCCCGAGGCTGCCGGTGATCAGGAGAACCCGAACCGTCATCGCCTGCCGTCCCGTCCCGTTTCGCGCACGACGAAGCGCCGCTTGCCGGAGGCCAGCGGCGCGATCTCGTCCACCTCGGCCAGCTCGACCGCGAGCGCCGGCCCGAACTGCTCGGCCAGCACCGCCCGCACCCGCTCCCGCGCGGCGTCATCGTAACCCGGCCCGGGGACGAGCCGGACGACGAGGTGGTCGGGCCGGTCCTGGACGACCTGGAACTGGCGGATCGAGCGGTCGAACGGGCGCAGCACCAGCGTGAAGAAGGTCCCGCCGAAGGCGCGGCCGTCGGGGGTGGTGACGACGTCGAGCACCCGCCCCTCGACCGCTTCGACGCGGGCGAAGGGACGGCCGCAGCGGCAGGGGCCGGCGGCCGGCCGGGCCAGGTCGTCGATCCGGTAGCGGATCAGCGGCATCACGCGGTTGTCGAGGTCGGTGATCACCAGCTCGCGCAGCGCGGGGTCCTCGGCCGTCGGCAGCAGCTCGACGAACAGCCGCATGTCCATCAGGTGCAGCCCGCCCCCCAGCGGGCAGTCCGCGGCGACCATTCCGAACTCGCGGCAGGCGTAGCGGTTGCGCACGACCGCGCCGAACAGGTCCTCCAGCTCGGCCCGCACCGGCTCGTACAGCGCCTCGGCGGAGCAGTAGATGATCCGGACCCCGAGCCGCCGGCAGCGCTCGCGCCCCCAGCGCCGCGCCAGGTCGAGCAGGATCGAGGGGTACGACGAGATCACCTCGGGGCGCAGCCGCGCCAGCCGCTCGCCGTACGCCTCCAGCTCGGCCGGGCCGACGCCGTAGGCCGAGAGGAACACGCGGTTGGTCAGCCGGTCGTAGAGCGCGGCGCCGCGCGATGCGGACTGCTCCAGCGCCGCGCCCCAGATCGTCGCCGTGCGCGTGCCGGGCCGGACGCCGTCCCACTCCTCGGTCAGGCGGCCCGCGGCGCGGCGCCGGTCGTGCGCCTCGCCGTCGATCAGGAACCAGACGTTGCGCCCGGTCGAGCCGCCGGTCGACGAGCGCGTGACGCGCCCCGGCTCGGGCTGCGTGCTGGTCATCGCGTCGCCCGCGGCGTTGACCAGCTCCTTGGTCGTCGCGGGGAGCGCGGCCAGGTGCTCGGCGCGGGTGAAGTCGCCGGGCCGGGCCCCCAGCCGCGCGAAGGTCTCGCGCCAGTACGGCACGGTCCGCGCCGCGTGGTCGAGCTGCGCGCGCAGCCGCTCCCAGCGCCAGGCCTCGAAGGCCTCGGCGGTCCAGCGCTCCATCGCGCGGTACTGCGCGAGGTACTCCGGGAAGCGCCGCCCGGTGCGCCACGCGATCGCGCGGTCGATCGCCCCCGCGAGGAACGGGATCATCCGCTCAGATCTCCCCGCCGATCGGCCGGCCGCCCGAGGGCGGGACGACGCGCCGGTAGAGCCAGATCGCCTTGATCGGCAGCTCGGCCCAGCCGATCCCGCGGTTGCGCTCGACCTTGAGCGCGAACGACAGGACCCACGGCCAGGTCCGCTCCGTCCCGCGGAAGAAGGAGGTCGCCGAGATCCGGCCGATCCGCGAGGGGTCCGAGCCGCGGCGGTTGACCGGCTGCTTCGCCCGCGACGGGAGGGTCGCGGCGAAGTAGCCGGTCTCGGCCAGCAGCTCGAACGCGGCCTCGCAGGTCCCGCCGTTGGGCCAGCACATGAAGCGCACCGGCCGCCCGGTGATCGCCTCCAGCGCCTCGCGGCTGCCGCGCAGCTCGCCGGCCAGCCGCTCGCGCAGCGCGGCGGCGTCCTCGCGCCGCGCCGACGGCGGGTGGCTGGCGCGATAGGTCCGCGTCAGGACGTGCAGCTCCTCGCGCCAGCCGGAGCGCTCGAAGAAGGCGGCGCCCCCGTGCTGGGCGACGTGCGCGGCGAGCAGCCGCTCGAGGCCGGGATCGGGCGTCACCGCCGGCCCCGCCAGGGCCAGCTCGTTGCGGTAGACCGGGGCGCCCCAGGGAACCCCCGCCGGATCGATCTCGGTGAACCAGTACGGCTTGCGCCCGGGGTGCCGGTTCCACCACATCCAGCGCAGCTGGCGCAGCGGCGTCTCCGGGTGGTGGAAGTCCAGGATCTCCTCGCCGACCGGCAGCCAGGTGTGGGTCCGGCCGTGGCTCTGCACGTCCATCAGCCCCGACTGCGCCAGCGCGCGCAGCTCGCCGCGGTTCATGTAGCCGAAGCTCTCGAGCTGCTCTTCCGCGACGCGCCCCGCCCAGGCGTCCTCGAGCGTCGGGCGCGGCGTCTCGCCGGGCTGGACGAAGTCGCTGGGGACGAAGACGGTCGCGGTGAAGCCGTGCTTCTTCAGCAGCGGCGCGGCGTAGACCCAGTTGTCGAGGTAGCCGTCGTCGAAGGTCAGGACGATCGGCTTGGGTGGCAGCGCCGCGCCGTGCGCGAGGTGCTCGTGGAGCCGGGCCAGCGTAATCGTCGAGAAGCCCCGCCGCTTCAGCCAGGCCAGGTACCCCTCGAACATCGGCGGCGGGCACCAGACCGGGAAGGTCGGCGGCCGGTCGGCGCGGAAGCCGACGACCGAGTGGAGCATCACGACCGGGACCCGCACCGGGTGCGTGTCGATCAGGAAGAGCCGGCCCGGGTGGAACCCGCTCATCCCAGCTCCGGCATCCGCCGCGCCGGGTTGCCGAACCAGAACTCGCCGGCCGGGACGTCCTTCAGCACGACCGCGCCGGGACCGATCCGGGACCACGCGCCCAGCGCCAGCCCGGGCACGACGGTCGCGTTGGTCTGGATCAGCACCCCCTCGCCCAGCGTCACGCGGCCGGTGATGTTGACGCCGGGCGCGATCGTCGCGTACGCGCCGACGACGCAGTCGTGGCCGACCGTCGCGTTCAGGTTGATCGTGGCGTGGGGCCCGATCGCGGTGTCGTAGGCGACGACGACGCCGGCCCCGAGGACCGCCCCCTCCCCCACGGTGGTGCCGGCGCCGAGGATCGCCGAGGGGTGGACCGCGGTCGCGAACGCGATCCCGGCCGCGCGCAGCCGCTCGTCCAGCGCGCGCTTGGCCTTCGGCCCCGACAGCGCGAGCAGCGCGACCGGCGGCGCGCCGCCGCCCGCGGCGGCGGCCGCGGCCTGGGCGATCAGCCAGTCGGCGCCGCCGAAGACCGGCAGCCCGCCGACCGTCGCCCCGTGGCGCGCGGCGTCGTCGTCGACGAAGCCCAGTGGCTCCGGCGCGTCGAGCCCGGCCGCCAGCCGGGCCCGCACGATCTCGAGCGTGCCGCGGCCGTGGTCCCCCGCGCCGACCAGCACCAGCCGCGGGCGTGCCGTTCCCGGTCCGGTCATCCCTGCCGCTCCCCCGGCGCCGTGCGCCGCTCCAGCTCGGCCCGCCGCTCTCTCCAGTAGTCGGCGTCGGCGATCTGGTCGCTCCCCTTCAGGACCGAAGGGATCGTCAGCAGGATCGTCTTCAGGTCCGTCCAGAAGGAGAGCCGGTCGATGTACTCGAGGTCGAGCCGGATCCGCTCCGGCCAGCGGATCGCGTTGCGGCCGTGGACCTGCGCCCAGCCCGTGATCCCGGGGCGCACCGCCAGCCGGCCGCGCTGCGCGTCGTCGTACAGCTCGGCCTGGTAGCGCATCCCGGGGCGCGGCCCGACGATGCTCATGTCGCCGCGCAGGACGTCGAAGACCTGCGCCAGCTCGTCGAGCGAGAGCTTGCGGATCAGCTTCCCGACGCGGGTGATCCGGCGGTCCCCCTTCTCGACCAGGATCCCCGCCCCCTTGTGCTCGGCGCCGATCACCATCGAGCGGAACTTGGTCAGGTGGAACGGGTAGCCGTAGCGGCCGATCCGCTCCTGGCGGTAGAGCACGGGGCCGCGGTCCTCGAGCTTGATCGCGGCCGCGATCAGCGCCATCAGCCAGCCGAAGCAGACGAAGACCGCGGCGCTGATCGCCAGGTCGAGCAGCCGCTTGCCGCGCCGCGCGTAGAAGCGGTCGGGGGCCGGCGGGACCCAGCCGAACGGGCCCTGCGGGCTCACGCGCGGGCCTCCGCCGCGCCGGCCGCGCCGGCGGCGCGGGCCACGGGCAGCGCCAGCGGCGCGGTCGGGAAGACCAGCATCCGGCCGCCCTGCGGGTGGCGCGCGGCGAGGCGCGCCAGGACCTCGTCCCAGGCGCGCGCGTGGCGGTAGCCCTCCCAGAACGACTGCCGGATGTCGGGCGTGCCGACCTCGGGCGCGAAGACGATCAGCTCGCGGCGGCCGAGGTACTCGCGCTCGACCGGCGCGCGGTAGAGCCGCATCCCCGGCCCGTGCAGGCTGTGGTAGCCGCGGCCCAGGGGGCAGGCCGCCGCCAGGATCACGGTCCCGTCGTCGTGCGCGGGCGGCGCGCCGGCGACGCGCCAGGCGTTGAACGCGTTGCCCAGCTGCAGCACCTCGCCGTCCTTGGGATAGGCCCCC
>CAYZDB010000055.1:0-12274 GCA_964476985.1 uncultured Acidobacteriota bacterium
GATCAGCGGACCCGCGAGGTCCGCCTGCTCGGCCGCCGCGCGCTCCTCGTCGGCGGTCATCGGCTTCGGCTCGAGCGGTGCGCCCTCGCGCACGACCATCGAGAAGCCGCGCTTGCCGTCGTAGGCGCGGACGACGGTCGCGCCGCCGGTGCGGTATTCGAGCCGGATCCGGTCGGGACGCCGGACCTCGAGCGTGAACGGCAGCGGCGCACCGCCGCCCAGGGTCATCGTGCCGCTCGCCCGCATCGAGTGCGTCGCGTTCAGCGCGCCGAGACCGCCGCGCGCCTTGACGTAGCCGGAGAGGATCTCGTCGAGGGGGGGCGGGGCCGCGGCGAGCGGGGCCCCGGCGAGCATCAGGAAGAGCGTGGCGAGCGTCGCCGCCCGGCGGACGATCCGACTCATGGGGTTCTCCGGGCGCGGACGCCCCGTGTCCCGCGGCGGCAACGCTCCGGCCCTGAAAATGAGCCGGCCCGTTCCCTCGGCCGCGGGTTCGTCGTATTCTGTCCCAGGGTTACCTTCCCCCCAAGTTCGAGAGGCCCCCCCGTGGACAGTTGGCGCGACCGCGACCGGGAACGGGACCGCGGTGGCTCGCAGCGCGACCGCCGCCCCGAGACCCCCCCCCAGAGACCCGACCTCGGCAACGAGGAACAGGTCAAGCGGCTCAAGCGCGGCATGGAGCGCTCCGCAGCGGAAGTCATCCGCTGCCAGAAGTGCGGCCACCAGCAGCCGGCCGAGGCCGCCTTCATCGGTCCGATGACGACCTGCGACAAGTGCGGAACCGCGCTGCACTCGTGCCGGCACTGCGCCTTCTTCGACAGCGGCGCGCGCTTCCAGTGCAAGAAGCCGATCCAGGCCGCGATCGGCGACAAGTGGGCCCCCAACGCCTGCGACCTGTACGAGGCGCGGCTGGTGCTCGACGCGACGGGACGGCGGCTGGCGGGGACGCCGGCGCAGAACAACAAGTCGCTGTTCGATTCCTTGTTCAAGAAGTGAGGCCGGGTCGGTGAGTGGCGGCGGCCCGCGCTGCAGCGGGCGGCGGCTGCGCCGCCGCCGCTGAGCGGGGGCCGGGCGCGGCGGGGCACGGTGTCGCAGCGGGCGGGGCGGGATGGAGCCCGGCCCCTTCCCTACGAGTCGGCCATTGCGTAGCGGAAGTAGCGGGAGGGGATCGCCAGGCCCAGCTCGTCGCAGAGCCAGCGCGAGGCGGCGACGACGCCCGGCAGCGAGACGCCGCTCGCGATCCCGAGCCGCTCCAGCAGGTAGAGCAGGTCCTCCGTCGCCAGGTTGCCGGCAGCGCCGGGGGCGTACGGACAGCCGCCGATCCCGCCGGTCGAGGAGTCGAGCGTCGTGACCCCCTCCTCGAGCGCGGCCATCGCGTGGACCAGCCCGGTGCCGCGCGTGTCGTGCAGGTGGAAGGCCACCCGCTCCGCCCCGAAGGCGTCGATCGCCCGCCGCGCGGCGTGCCTCACCTGGTCCGGGCCGGCCATCCCGGTCGTGTCGCCCAGCGCAACCTGCGCGACCCCCAGCTCGAGGTACTCCTCGGCCAGGTGCAGCACGCGATCGAGCGGGACCTCGCCCTCGTAGGGGCAGCCGAACGCGACCGAGACGTAGCCGCGAAGCGTCGCCCCCGCCCCCCGTGCCCGGGCCGCGACGCGCCGGTTCTCGGCCCGCACGACCTCGACCGAGCGGTTGATGTTCTTGAGGCTGTGGGTCTGGCTGGCCGAGGCCAGCAGGCCCAGGTGCGTCGCCCCCGCCGCCAGCGCGCGGTCGAGGCCGCGCTCGTTCGGGACCAGCGCCCAGTAGCGCACGCCGTCGCGCGCCGGAAGCCGGCGCACCAGCTCGTCGGTGTCGGCCATCTGCGGCACCCACCGCGGGTGCACGAAGGCGCCGACCTCGATGTCCGTCAGCCCCGCCTCGGCCAGCTTCCCGACGAGCCGCAGCTTCTGCTCGAGCGGGACGAGCAGCGCCTCGTTCTGCAGGCCGTCGCGCGGCCCGACCTCGAAGACGCGCACGGCGCGCGGCCGCGGCGCGGCGCTCACGGCGCCACCGGCGGCGGCAGCCCGCGCTGGAAGGCGCGGATGCTCTCCAGCAGCAGCTGGTCCTGCTCGTAGATGTCGTAGACGCCCGCCTCGAGCGTCCGGGCCGCGGCGTGTCCCGCCGCGGTCGGGACCTGCGCGGCGGCCCACAGCTCGCCCCCCGCGGTCCCGCTGACGAAGACGGGCGCGGCGCGGTAGACGTAGACCCCCAGCGAGTTGCGGGCGATCAGGGTGACCGGTCCCGTGGCCAGCACATTGACGCGGCCGCGCCCTTCGAGCAGGCCGTCGGCCGGGTTCCCCGCCAGCAGTCGCGGATTCTTCTCCTGCGACATCAGCCAGACCAGGTGCGCCCCTTCGACCGCGAAACGGAAGGCGACCTCGCCGCCGCGCGGCAGCATGACCGGCTGCAGCTCCCACTCGGTGATCCGCAGCGTCCCGGTCTCCTCGGTCAGCGTGCGCAGCACGACCTCGCGCCGGTCGTCGGCGGCGACCTTGTCCCAGGCGGCGAAGCCGGGGATGGCGCGTGCCAGCTCGGCCTCGAGGATCGCCCCCTCCAGGGCCGGGTCCTTGGGATCGATCCAGACCTCGCAGAGCGCGACGCGCGCGGCCGGCAGCCCGGTGTCGCCGGCGCAGGTCCCGACGACCTGGCCGCCGCGGTGCAGCCGGACGTCGAGCCGGAAGGGCGAGGGCAGGTCGTGCGCCGACTGGTTCTCGACCAGCGCGCGCACCAGGATCCGCCGCTCGTCGCGCGAGACCAGCACCTGGTAGGCCCGCAGCTCGATCACGCCGAGGCTGGGGGGGACGCTCTCCGGAGGCTTCTTCACCTCGATCGCCGGGACCTCGATCAGCGGCCCGTCGGCCTCGTCCGCGCCGGGATAGCACCCTCCGGCCAGCGCGGCGAGCAGCGCGGCGGCGGTCAACGCGGCGGGGCGGGGCGTGCGCACGCGGTGACTATAATCCCGCTTTCCGAGGGAGGCCCGATGGCGGCGGCGACGATGCGTGCGTACCGGATCCACGAGCACGGCGGCCCCGAGGCGCTGCGGATCGAGGCTCTCCCCCTCCCCGAGCCCGGCCCCGGGGAGGTCCGGATCCGGCTCGAAGCGATGGCGCTCAACCACCTCGACCTCTGGGTCCGGCGGGGGATCCCCGGCGTGCGCTTCCCGCTGCCGATCGTGCCGGGCTGCGACGGCGCGGGACGGATCGACGCGCTGGGGGACGGCGTGGCCGGACCGCTGCCCGGGACGCGCGTCTTCGTGATGCCGGGGGTCTCGTGCATGCGCTGCGAGCCCTGCCTCGGGGGCCGCGACAACCTGTGTCCCAGCTACGCGATCCTCGGCGAAGGGCGCAACGGGACCGCGACCGAGCACCTCGTGCTGCCGGCGACCAACGTCTGGCCGCTGGCCGACGCGCTCGACCTCGAGAGTGGCGCCGCGTTCGGCCTGACGTTCCTCACGGCCTGGCAGATGATCGTCCACAAGGCGCGGGTCGAGCCGGGGATGAAGGTGCTGGTCCACGCCGCCGCCTCGGGCGTCTCGGTCGCCGCGATCCAGGTGGCGCGGCTGTTCGGCGCGCGGGTGGTGGCCACCGCGGGTTCGCCGGAGAAGCGCGCGCTGGCGCGCACGCTCGGGGCGGAGGAGGTGTTCGACTCGAAGGACCCCGGCTGGGTCAAGGCGGTCCGCGCCTGGGCGGGCCCGCGCGGGATCCACGCCGTCGCCGACCACGTCGGGCAGGAGACCTTTCCCGGCTCGCTGCAGACCCTGGCCCGCGGCGGCCGCTACGTCTTCGTCGGGGCCTCCTCCGGCTTCGAGATGAAGGCCGACTTCCGCCCCGTCTTCTACCGGAACCTCGAGATCCTCGGCTCGACGATGGGCCGCCGCGCCGACCTGGTGACGATCGCGCAGCTGATCGGCGCGGGGCGGCTGAAGGTCGTCGTCGACTCGGTCTTCCCGTTCGAGGAGATGGCGGACGCGCACCGCCGGCTCGAGGAGCGGAAGGCGCTGGGAAAGGTCGTGGTCCGCATCCGGGAGGCGCCGGCCTCCGTGCCGGCCCCTACGGGCGCGTCGCGAACGGGAAGGCGTCGGGGCCCGGTCCGCCGCACAGGCGGCGATGTTCCTGCAGCGCGAAGCGGTCGGTCATGCCGGCGAGATAGTCGCAGGCCGCGCGGGCCGCGCCTTCCGACGCGGCCAGCGCCGCGTAGCGGTCGGGCATCTCGGCGGGCTGCGCGGCGTAGGCGGCGAACAGGTCCTTCAGGACCTCGGCCAGGTGCCGCTTGGTCTCGAGGATCCGCGGGTGCCGGTAGAGCTTCTCGTGCAGGTAGCGCTTGAGCGCGCGGTTCTCGGCGGCGACCGGCGGCGAGAGCGCGGCCAGCCAGCGCTCCTGGGCCCGGACGTCGTCGACCGAGCGCAGGTTGCGCGCCGTCAGCTCGGATCGCGTCGTGCCGACCAGGTCGCTGACCAGCGCGTCGATCACGCCGCGCAGCGCGATCTTCACCCACATCCGCTCGCCCTGCGCCGGCCAGCGCCGGGCCGCCTCGCGGTAGGCCCGGCCGAACAGCGGGACCGCCCCCGCCAGGTCCTCGACCTCCAGCAGCCGCGATTCCAGACCGTCGTCGATGTCGTGGTGGTTGTACGCGATCTCGTCGACCAGGTCGATCATCTGCGCTTCGACCGGCGGCGGCACCGCGGGGTCGTACTCGGCCGCCTCCGGAAAGCGCGCGACGTCCGGCGTGCCGCTGTGCTTGGCGATCCCCTCCCGCACCTCCCACGTCAGGTTGAGCCCGGGAAAGCCCGGGTAGCGCTGCTCGAGCAGCTCGACGATCCGCAGCGTCTGCCGGTTGTGCGAGAACCCGCCGGTCGACGCCAGCAGCGGGTCGAGCACGTCCTCGCCCAGGTGCCCGAAGGGCGTGTGGCCGAGGTCGTGCGACAGCGCCAGCGACTCGGCCAGGTCGGAGTTCAGCGAGAGCGCGCGCGCCACGGTCCGGGCGATCTGCGCGACCTCCAGCGAGTGGGTCAGTCGCGTGCGGTAGTGATCGCCCTCGTGGTTGACGAAAACCTGCGTCTTGTATTCCAGCCGGCGGAAGGCGCGGCAGTGGACGATCCGGTCGCGGTCGCGCGCGTAGACCGGCCGGTAGGCGTGCTCCGGCTCGTCGTGGCGGCGGCCCCGGGTCCGCGCGTCGGGCTGCGCCCAGGGCGCGAGCGCCGCGGGCTCCCCCATCTCAGCGCTTCTTGTACCAGTCGGCGTTGATCGCGGTGAAGTTCTTCCACTTCTCGGGGACGAACTCCTCCTCGAAGATCGCGTCCACCGGGCACTCCGGCTCGCAGGCGCCGCAGTCGATGCAGGTCTCGGGGTCGATGTAGAGCTGGCTCTCGGTCGCGAACTCCGGCTCGTCCTTCGTCGGGTGGATGCACTCCACGGGGCAGACTGCGACGCAGGAGGCATCCTTCACGGTGATGCACGGCTGGGTGATGACGTAGGTCATGGAGTCCTCGTCCCGGGGGCCGCCGCACGGGGGGCGGACGTGTGGGAGGCGGGAATGTTGCCTCCCCGCTCAGGGCTTGGCAAGCGAGTCGTCGTCCGGCCGCAGGATGACCTGGTAGCGCAGGTAGAGCTCGTCGCCCACGCGCTCGGACTCGAGCAGCGTCAGGCGCCGCCGCTCCGCGAACGGCCAGCCGTCCCCCTCGACCGGCGTCGGCGCGCTGCGCCCGCCCAGCAGCACCGGGACCAGCGTCACGCGCAGTTCGTCGAGCAGGCCGGCCGCCAGAAAAGCCGCGACGACCTCCCCGCCCCCCTCGACCACCACCAGGCGCATGCCGTCCCGGTGCAGCGCCGCGACCACGGCTTGCAGGTCGACGGACCCCGCGCCGGCGCGCAGCACCCGCACGCCGCCGCTGGCCGCGAGCGCCTCGTACGGCGCCGTGGCGAACGGATCGAGGTCGGCCGGGACGGCGACGATCTTCTGCGGCGCCTCGCCGGCCAGGAAGCGCGCGGTGAGCGGGATGTCGGCGCTGCGGCTGATCACGACCGGGACCGGGTGCGCCGGGCGCCCCTGGGCCAGCCGCTGGTGCCGGCGCGCGGGGTCGCGCACCCCCATCGGCGGGTCCTCGGCGCGGATCGTCGCGGCGCCGACGACGATCGCGTCGGCCTCGGCGCGCAACTCGTCGAGCCGGTCGCGGTCGAGCCGCGAGCCCAGGCCCCGCCCCTCGCGCAGGGCGCTGTCGATCTTGCCGTCGGCGCTCATCGCGAGGTTGGCGACGATCCGGGGGCGGTGGCTCGGCTCGTGGGGGCGCACGGCGGGATTCTAGTCCCTGCGCGGCGGCTGGCGGCGCGCGGTCGCCGGGTTCGGCCGCGCCGCGTCCCGCCGCAGGGACTCGGCACGGGAGCCGGCGACGGGGCGCGGTCAGGCGGGGATAATGCGCGCGGAAGGAGCCGCCCGTGCTCTCGGAAACCGCCCCGATCGTCCTCACCGCCGGTCGCCTGGATCCCACGGGGGAGACCGGGCTCGGCCTGGACGGCGCGTTCCTCTCGCGGCTCGGCATCCGGACCGCTCCGGTCGCCGCGGTGCTGGCAGTCGAGCGGACGCTGGGGTCGCGGGCGGGGCGAGCGGTCGATCCGGCGACCTTCGCCGACCAGCTGGCCGCCACGCGGGACGCGCTGCGTGGAGCGATACGGGTCGTGCACGCCGGGATCCTCGCCGGCGAGGCGCAGGCCGAGGCCGTCGCCGCGACCGCGCTCGAACTGGGGGTGCCGCTGGTGGCCGACCTGGCCTGGCGCGAGCCGGGACCGCTCGGGGCGCTCGATCCGGCGGCGCTGGTGGTCGCGGGCGCGGACGACGCCGCCCGTATCGCGGGGCGGCCCTCGGCGAGCGGGCTCCCCGGAGAACTGGCCGCGCTGGCGCGGGCCCTGGCCGGGCCCGCGCGGGTCGCCGTGGTGGTCGCGGGCGCTCCGGGGCACGCGGTCACGGCCGGAGAGACGCGGGGAATGCCGGCCGCGCTGGCCGGACCCGCGGGGGAGTCGATCGTCGAGGCGGTCGCCGGCGGATGGGTCGAGAGCCGCAGCCTGTCCGGCGCGCGGTCGATCGCCGCCGCCGGCTACCTGGCGCTGGGCCTTCCCGCGGCCGACGCGGCGGCGGCGGCACACCGCTTCGTGGCGAGCGCGCTGGCGGCTGCCGCGGCGCTGCCGGGTCGCGCGGCGGTCCCGGCGCCCTGGCGCGTCTGACAGGACCCTCGCTGGCGCCTACGGGAGCGGAGGCGGCCCGCTCCCGACCCGCGGCGTCCCGGTCTCGACCGGAAGCTGGTTCGCGCGCGGCTCGTAGCGCCGCAACTCCGGCCGGCGCACCTGCCAGCCCGTGGCGACGGCCCACGCGCCGACCAGCACCGCAGCCACGGCGACCAGCGCGCAGGCCAGGGCCAGCCCGCGCGGCAGCCCGCCGCGCGCCGCCATCCGGCTGCGCGCCCGCCAGGCCACGAGGGCCGCGACGAGCGCCGCCCCCGTCGCCGCCACGCCCGCCGTGCGGTGACGCGCCGCGTGGGCGGCCGAATAGCCGTCCGTGAACTCGACCGCGCTCCAGGCCGGCCAGCCGGTCAGCAGCGCGGGGAGCGCCGTCACCGCCGCGGCCAGCAGCAGGACCAGCCCGCGCGCGAACAGCTCGCGCCGGCCGCGCGCGATCCCCGCGACCAGGGCCGCCGCGGCCCCCAGCCCGAGAAGCGCCGGAAGGGCGGCCAGCGCGAGGTGGATGACGGGCAGCATCGGGCTCAGTAGTAGTCGGCGCAGCTGAGGTAATAGCCGCAGCCCGGGGTCTCGCAGAACAGCTTGCACTTGCGCTCGGCCAACTCGCGGCCGCAGTTGGGGCAAGTCCGGATCGCCCGCTCGACGGCGGCGGGCGGCGGCGGGGCCGCGGACGGCGGGGCGGGCGTACGGGTCACGCGCGCCATGATGACCAAGGACGCCCGAAAAGCGAAGGGCCGGGTCCCGGCCCGGCCCTTGCGCGCGTCGCGGTGCGGCGCGGTCAGTAGCGGTAGGCGATTCCGAACTGCCCGATCCACGGGTCGACGTCGACGCCCAGGTTGCCGGCGTCCGCGCGATCGACCGTCAGGTCGGCGTCGTACTCCGCGACCAGGTACTTCACCGCGGCGAAGAAGGCCCAGCCGCGCTTCGGCGCCGGGACCTCGATCCCGAGGTTGACGCCGTAGACGAAGCTGGTGCCGACGTCGGCCTTCAGCGCGAAGCCGTCGACCTGGGTCTCGAGGTCGTCGAAGATCGCGTAGCCGAAGAGCGGCCCCAGGAAGACGTCCACCGGGCTGCTCGTCGGCGTGACGTGAACGTTGAGGCCCAGCGTGACCGGCACGAACGCGGTGTCGCCGACCTTCCCGAAGCCGACCGCGTCGATGTCGTGCTTGGCGTAGATCGCGTTGAGATCGATCCCGACCCAGTGGCCGCAGCGCCACTCCCAGCCGAGCGATCCGCCCCACGCGCTGTCGACCTCGATCGTCCCGCCGAGGGCGTCGCCGTCTCCCGTCGGGCTGACGTACACGAGCGAGGCCCGCCCGCTGGCGTGCGGCGTGTCGACGTACGGATCCTCGGACGTCGTGACGACCTTGACGCCCGGCTCCCAGACGTTGGGATCGTGCGCGTACGCGGCGGGCACCAGGGCGAGGGCCAGCAGGGCGAGGGCGAGGACCTTCAGCGAGTTCATGGGACGCGTCTCCTCTCGGGGGCCGGCCTCCCGCCGGCGCAGGCGAACCGTCCTGACCCACGGGTCGCCGCTCCCAGACAATGTGGGGCCCGGGGGCCCGGGCGACAACGCGCCCCGCAAGTTCCGGGGGCCGGCCGCGGAACCGCCCGTACGGCGGGGCTTTCCGCGGGAGGGCACCCCCCCGAAAAGCAACGGGCGCGGCCCGGAGGCCGCGCCCGCGAATGGCTCGCGACGCCCCGCGGCCGCCGGGAGGCGGCCCCGGGGGGCGCCGGCTACCACTTGTAGAGGACGCCCGCCTGGAGCACCCAGGGGTCGATCTCGAGGTCGTACTTCCCGACGTTGGTCTGCCCGTCGACCGGGTAGCCGTTGTCTCCGACGCCGCCGCAGAACTCGCACTGGGTGCGGTTCTTGACCTCGGGCTCCATGAGCAGGTACTTGACCCGCGCGGTGAAGTTCCAGCCCTTCTCGTCCTCGCGGCCCGAGAACGGGACGTCGATCCCGAGGTTGGCGCCGTAGACGAACGTGTCCTCGATGTCGAACTGGGCGTTGCCGAAGTCGGCCTCGTCGAACATCGCGTAGCCCAGGACCGGGCCGGCGTAGACCTGCACGCCGCAGTAGTACAGGAAGTGGAAGTTGGCTTCCACCAGGTACTGCGCGAGCCAGGTGTCGTCGTCGCCGGAGACGTCGTTGACCTCGTCGGCAAACTTGAAGTCGTGCTCGGAGTAGATGATCTCGCCATCGACCTGCCACAGCTTGTTGAAGCGGTAGCCGCCGAGCGCGGCGCCGCCCCAGCCGTTGGCAAGCTCGGACTTCACGCCGTCGACGTTCACGTCGCCGGTGGGCGAAACGTAGGCGAGCGTGCCGCCCGCGTACCACCCGGTGAAATCATCCCCGGCCAGCGCCACCGCGCCGAACAGCATCGTCATGCCCAGAGCCAGAACCGCTGCCTTGGTCCAACGCATCGTCGTCTCCTTCTCCCAATTCAAGTGCAGGAAGGGCGGGCGGGCAGGGTGCCGGCGGCACGGGCTCCCGCTCCCCTCTGAACGTCCGAAAACATGGGCAAAGTATTCCGGTTTGCTTCGGGCGTCAATCGCGCCCCCCGGGCGCGGCAGGGCCGCCGCGCCGGGGTAAAGTCTCGCCCTTCCGGGGCTTCCGGTCAACGGAGCCGGCGATCCCAGCGCTCCAGGGCGTCGGCGATCCGCGTGGCCGCCCGGCCGTCCCACCCCTCCGGAAGGCTGCCCTGCTTCTCCCGCCCGGCCAGGACCTCGAAGGCCGCGTCCCGCAGCCGGGTCGGATCCTGCCCGACCAGCCGGTTCGTCCCGACGTCGACCGTCGCGGGGCGCTCGGTGTTCTCCCGCAGCGTGAGGCAGGGGATCCCCAGCGCGGTCGTCTCCTCCTGGACCCCCCCGGAGTCGGTCATCAGCAGGCGGGCCTCGGTCATCAGGGACAGGAAGTCGAGGTAGCCGAGCGGGTCCTGCACCACGAGGCCGGCGGGAACGCCGCCGCGCGCCGCCCCCCACCGCTCCAGGGTCGCCCGGGTCCGCGGGTGGACCGGGAACACGACCGGCAGCCGCGCCGCGACCTCGGCGATCGCGTCCATCAGCGGCCCGAAGACCGCCGGGTCGTCGACGTTCGAGGGGCGGTGCAGCGTCATCAGCGCGTAGCCCTTCGACGGCAGGCCCAGCCGCGCGCGCGTCCCCGCCGCCGCGGCGCGCGGCAGGTGGGTTCGCAGCGTGTCGATCATCACGTTCCCGACCGGCACGATCCGCTCGGCCGGGATCCCCTCGGCGCGCAGGTTGCGCTCGCCGGACGGCTCCGAGGTGAAGAGCAGGTCGGACAGCGCGTCGGTCACCAGCCGGTTGATCTCCTCCGGCATCGTGCGGTCGAACGAGCGCAGCCCGGCCTCGACGTGGGCCAGGCCGATCCCGGGGATCTTCTTCGCGACCATCGCGCAGGCCGCGGTGCTGTTGACGTCGCCGACCACGACCACCAGGTGCGGCCGCCGCTCGAGCGCGACCGGCTCGAAGCGCTTCATGATCTCGGCGGTCTGGACGGCGTGGGTCCCCGAGCCGACCTCGAGGTTGACGTCCGGCGCGGGGATCCCCAGCTCCTCGAAGAAGAGCCGGCTCATCGCGGCGTCGTAGTGCTGGCCGGTGTGGACCAGGCTGACCTCGAAGGCGGGGCGCGCGACGAGCGCGCGGTGGACCGCGGCGATCTTCATGAAGTTGGGCCGGGCGCCGGCGATCAGCATCACGCGCAGGGTCACGGTTCGCTCCGTTTCTTGGCCTTCGCGGCCGGCCCCCTCGCGTGGAGGAAGGCCGAGGGGCAGTGCGGCGCGAGGCCGCAGGACTCGCAGCGCGGCGTCCGCGCGTCGCAGACGCGGCGGCCGTGCCAGATCAGGGCGTGGCTGACGAACCCCCAGCGCGCGCGCGGGAAGAGCGCGGTCAGGTCGTCCTCGATCCGGCGCGGGTCGTCCGAGGCCGACAGCCCGAGCCGGCCGGAGAGCCGGGTCACGTGCGTGTCGACCGCCAGCGCGGGCTCGCGGAAGGCGGTCGAGAGCACGACGTTGGCGGTCTTGCGGCCGACGCCGGGCAACGCCTCCAGCGCCTGGCGCTCGCGCGGGACGGCGCCGCCGTGGCGCTCGACCAGCGCGCGCGCGGCCCCCACCACCGACTTCGCCTTGTTGCGGAACAGCCCGATCGTCGCGATCAGCGGCTCGACCTCGAGCGGGTCGGCGGCAGCCAGCGCCCGCGCGTCCGGAAAGCGCGCGAACAGCCCCGGCGTGACCTGGTTGACGGCGCGGTCGGTGGTCTGGGCCGAGAGGATCGTCGCCACCAGCAGCTGGAACGGGTCGACGTGGTCCAGCTCGCAGTCGGCGTCGGGGTAGAGCCGCTCGAGGCCGGCGAGGATCGCCGCGGCGCGCGACGCCGCGGGTGCGGCGGCGGCGGCGGCGCGGGCGGGGGTGGGCTTCGTCGGCATCGTCGGGTCCCGGGGAGCGGCGATGATGCCGCGCCCGGGCGCGGGGCGAAAGCCCCCCGCGCGGCAGCGTGACAGACGGCCCGCCCGAGGCCAGAATCGCCGGATGCAACGGCGGCTGATACCGATCGAGGGGAACTCCCAGCGGCTCGACGGCGGGGCGATGTTCGGCAACGCACCGCGCGTCGTCTGGGAGCGCTGGATCGCGCCCGACGAGCGTCACCGGATCCCCCTGGCCTGCCGCGCGCTGCTGGTCCGCGAGCCGTCGCGCAACATCCTGTTCGAGACCGGGGTCGGGGTCTTCTTCGAGCCCCGCCTGCGCGAGCGCTTCGCGGTCCAGGAAGAGCGCCACGTCCTGCTCGACAACCTGGCGCGACAAGGGCTGACCGACCTCGACGTCGACGTCGTCGTGCTCAGCCACCTGCACTTCGACCACGCCGGCGGGCTGCTCGCGCCGTGGGAGGAGGGGCGGCCGCTGCGGCTGCTGTTCCCGCGGGCGCGGATCCTGGTCGGCCGCGGGGCCTGGGAGCGCGCGCTCGAGCCGCACCCGCGCGACCGCGCGTCGTTCATCCCC
>CAYZDB010000056.1:0-12252 GCA_964476985.1 uncultured Acidobacteriota bacterium
CCGCAACTCGCCCCTTCCAGGCCCCGAACTGACGAATTGACTGTCTCGGTAAGTTCTCCGAAACCCGGCGGCCCGGCTGGACTTCCATCCGATTCGGCGGCCGCCTGACTCGATCGCCGTATCATGTTCGGCGAGCGCGTTTGCCCGGCTTCGGGGGAGGGCTCCTTGACGCTCCGGATCCGCCCGTGGGGCTGCGTCGCCGTGGCCCTGGCGCTGGGCGCCATGCTCGGCGCGTCCGGCTGCTCACCTTCTGCCCAGGAGGAACCCGTGTTGCCCACGCCCGGTCCCGCGGCGCCGCCCTCCACAGCGCCGCGCGTCGTCGTCAACGGCGTGCCGCTGAACGCGGCCCAGCTGGAGGATTTCCGCCAGCGCTACGGCGCGCTCCCCGCAGCCGGCGACTGGTGGTACGACGCACGAAGCGGCCTGTTCGGACCGCGCGGCGGACCCGCCGCGGCGTTCATGTTCCCGGGCCACGATTTCGCACCGCTCGCCGCCGACGCCTCGTCCGGCGACGCGCCGGTCTTCATCAACGGCCGCCAGCTGCCGATGGCCGAGGTCGGCGTATGGGCGCAGCTGGTCGGCGGCCCGGTGATGCCGGGACGCTACTGGTTCGACGCCCAGGGGAACGTCGGCTACGAGGGGATGCCCTACCCGATCGGCAACCTCTACCTGCTCGCGCAGGGGCGGATGGCGCAGGGGGGCGGTGCCGGCGGCGGCGACAACGGCTGGAACACGCGCTTCAGCTCCGGCAACTACAACAGCGACAACTCGGCCGGCTACGTCGCCATCCCGGGCGTGGGCGTCATCGGCAGCTACGGCGTCGACTGACGCCGGCCGGAGGAGGAAGGACCATGTTGAACCGGAACGCCCGCCGCGCGGGGCTCGTCCTCCGCGCCCTGCTCGCGCTCGCCGTGGCCGGCCTTGCCGGTGCGATGCTCGTCCCGTCGGCGCTGGCGCAGACGGTGACCATCAACGCGACCTCCGGCGCGGGCGGGACGATCATGCCGAAGGGCAAGGTCCAGGTCCCGGTCGGCGGCACCCAGCGCTTCGACATCGTTCCCGGCGCCGGCTACTCGATCAAGTCGGTCGCGGTCAACGGCCGCGGGCTGGGCGCACCGGCGTCGTACACCTTCACCGACGTCCGCACGGCGCAGACGATCAAGGCGACCTTCCAGGTCAGCACCTACACGCTGACCGTCGCGACCTCCGGCGGCTTCACGGCCAAGCCGGTGTCGAACGGGACGATCAGCGCCAAGCACGGCAAGACGCTGCGCTTCACGATCACCCCCGGCGGCGGCACGCGGCCGGAGGTGACCGTGGACGGCCAGCCGGTCGCCGTCTCCTCCTCGGCGAAGAGCTACGCCTTCTCGCTGCGCGTGACGGGGCCGCACCGGATCGTGATCGGGCTGGCGCGGGAGGTCCTGGCGGTCCAGAAGACCGGCAGCGGCGGCGGGACCGTGACCAGCAGCCCGGCCGGGATCGACTGCGGCGGCACCTGCAGCGCCTCCTTCCCGCGCGGGCAGTCGGTCACGCTGACGGCCGCGCCGGCCGCCGGCTCGAGCTTCGGCGGCTGGTCGGGCGGGGGGTGCGCGGGGACCGGCCCCACCTGCACGGTGAGCCTGGCAGCCAGCGCCGCCGTCACGGCCCGCTTCGACGCCGTGACGCCGCGCTACGCGCTGACCGTCGCGAAGTCCGGCACCGGCGCCGGGACGGTGACGAGCAGCCCCGTCGGGATCGACTGCGGCGCCGACTGCAGCGAAACCTGGGACGCCGGCCAGCCGGTCACGCTGACCGCCGCGCCGGCCGGCGGCTCGACCTTCGCCGGCTGGTCGGGCGGGGCCTGCGCGGGCACGAACCCGGTCTGCCAGCTGACGCTGAACGCCGCGGCCTCGGCGACCGCGACCTTCCAGGCCGCCGGCCAGGTCGACGACCAGGCCATCGCCGACCTGGCGAACGCGGGCCAGGCGACCTCGGCGCTGGCCTACGCGGCGCTCGAGTTCGCGGTGCGCGGCGTCTGGGAGGCCAGCACGCAGACCGGCCAGCCCACCTTCACCGGAACGCTGACGCAGGTCGGCACGACCGAGCAGTTCACCTACAGCCCGACGCCGACCGACAAGCTGGTCGGCGTCTTCACCAGCGGGGCGCGGATCGAGATCCGGGTGATCCGCTTCACGGGCTACACCGGCGGCGACTGGAAGGACTTCATGAAGGAGCACGACGTCGCCTTCGAGTTCTTCTCGGCCGGCGTCGCCAACATCCAGATGGAGAGCCGGACGCTCCCCGGCGGTGTCGGGGCCTACCAGTGGACGCGCACCTACCAGGGGGAGATGGTCTTCCGCGGCCAGGCCCACGCGGTCAACCGGAAGGACGAGGGGAACGCGAAGAACTTCTCCGAGGAGTCCGACTCCAGCTTCGAGACCACCGAGTACCACACCGGGACGCTGGGGACGCCGGGCGGAACGGCCACGATCGACGCCGCGGCCTGGTCGCTGACGATGAACAACTTCTCGATCGGTCGGACCGTCCGCAACCAGCGGCGGACCTGCAACAGCTCGCTGCCGGCCGCGGGCGGCACGCTCAAGTTCGACGGCCTCGACGTCCGCTGGGAGACGGTCAACACGGTGGGCGATCCGGCCCCCTACCTGGGCGACCCGGGCTACTGGTACGCGCTGGGAGGCCTGCTGCAGGGGGGCGCGAAGATCGGCCAGGTCCAGTTCGACGGGCCGGTGTCGACCTACACGACCGGCCCGGCCGTGATCGTGAACCTCGGCGGCGGGCACGCGGTCCGGCTGTGGAAGCCGATCGTCGGGCCGGGAGAACAGCCCGTGCCGGCGTCGTGGGATGGGCTGCTCGTCCGCCCGCCCGAGTGAAACGAACGGGGCGGCGGCGCCCGGCCGGCCCGCCGCCCCGTCCCGCTACTTCCGCTTGGCCTCGTAGACCCCGTCGGGCTGGATCACGTTGGCCCCGGTGACCTTCCCGTCCTGCTCCAGGAACCGGATGCTGAACCCCTTCATCCCCTTCAGGTTGAACTCCGTTCCCCGGTACGGGACCAGTTCGTACGTCGGCTGGCCGGGGATCGACGCGACGAGCGCGCGGCCACGCCGCGCGATCGTCAGCGGCAGCGGGCCCATCTCGTAGGCGCCGACGAAGCGGTCCAGGAAGGCCGGGTCCGACATCGACGCCGGCGCCCGCCGCGTGAAGACGATCGGGTCGACCGAGGTCTCCAGCGGCGCGGTCACGGTGTCGATGTCCCCCTTGAGGTTCCCGTCGAAGGCGATCAGCGCCCCCTTCAGCTCGGTGTCGGTGACGCGGAAGACGTCGTAGTGCCAGTGCTCGAGCGGCGGCTTGAAGCCGTTGTACGACAGCGCCAGCGCCTCCGGCTTGCCGGAAACCGTGACCGTCAGCACGCCGTAGGCCGGGTGCTCGTACTCGCCGGCGTAGTCGGCCAGCGGGTGCGAGGGCCTCGTGCCGGCCTTGCGCTCGCTCCCCTGCGCCTTCTCCGACTCTTTCTCCAGCGCCTTCCCCTGCTCGCGCCGCGCCTTGAAGCGCGCGCTCCAGTCGATCGGCTCCAGCTCCAGGAACCGGTCGTGGATCGCGTCGGCCAGGATCATCGCCAGCGGCGTCGCGTTGAGGTTGGTCAGGATCACCGCGCCCGCGTTCTCCTCCGGCATCAGCGAGACCATCGCCGAGAAGCCGTCGATGTTGCCGCCGTGGTGGATCCGGGCGTGACCGCGGTAGGGCTGGATGAACCAGCCCAGCCCGTAGAGCACGATCGGCTTCTCGGGGAAGACGAAGGGGGTCTCGCCGACCATCTGCGGCTCGTGGGTCTCGGCCAGCTGCGTCGCGGAGACGACGGCCGTGCCGTCCAGCGTCCCGTCCCCCAGCTGGAACCTCAGCCACTGCGCCATGTCGTGGACGCTGGAGAAGATCGTGCCGGCCGGCCCCAGCGCCTGGATGTCGCGGTAGGCCATCTCGGCCAGCTCCTCGGTCTCCTTCTTCACCTCGTAGGGCTTGCTGACGTTGCCGGTCTTCGCCGCGTCGGGCACCGAGAAGACCGTGTTCTTCATCCCCAGCGGGACCAGGATCCGCTCGCGCGTGAACGACTCCCAGCTGGTGTCCGCCAGCTTCCCGGCGAGGAGCCCGGCCGTCATGTACATCAGGTTCTGGTACTGGAAGCGGTTGCGGACCGAGGCCGAGGGCTGGAGGTACTGCAGGCGGTCGTACATCTCCTCTCGCGTGAAGCCGGAGCCGTACCACATCAGGTCGTGGCGCGGCAGGCCGGAGCGGTGGGTCGTCAGGTCGCGCGGCGTCATCAGTTTCGTCGCCGTCTCGTCCTGCAGCTGGAAGTCGGGCAGGTAGCGCACGACCGGCGTGTCCCACTCCAGCTTCCCCTCGTCGACCAGGATCGCCAGGCCCAGCGCGGTGAAGGCCTTGGTCGACGAGCCGATCGCGAAGAGCGTGTCGGCGTCGGCGGGCAGCGCGCCCTTCACGTCGCGCTGGCCGTAGCCGCGCTCCAGCACGACCTTGCCGTCCTTGACGATCGCGACCGCCACGCCCGGGACCTTCCACTCCTTCATCTGCGCCTCGACGAAGGCGTCGAACCCGGCCAGCAGCTCCGCGGGGCCCTTCTTCCCGGAGAGGGCCGCGTCCCCCTTGCGCGCCAGCTTGAACGGGAAGTTCGCCCCGGCCTGGACGAACTGGCCGGCGATCGACTGGCCGTCCGCCGAGAGCGTCCCCTGGAAGGTCGGCGCGCCAGGAACGCCGGCGATCGCGAAGCCGACCTCGTTCCCCTTCACCGTCACGTCGGCCAGCGCCAGGTCCTTCGCTCCCTGCAGCGGGATGTCGATCTCCCCCGTCCAGGCGCCGTCCGGGCCGGGGGCGAGGTCGACGACCACCCCCAGCTCCTGCCCGGGGATCTGGATCGCCCCCTCCCAGTGGCCGGCGGCGCCGGGCACCTCGGCCGCGGCGGGGACGGCAGGGAGCAACAGGGACGCGGCGGCGAGGAGCGCGGCGCAGACGAGCGCGCGGCGGGAGTGCGGCGGGCGGACGAACGGCGGGCGGACGCAGGGCGCGGGCATGGAACCTCCGTGAAGGGGGCGATTATCGATGGGAAAACGCGCCGGAGGCGCGCTCGGTTACGGCCGCCCGCCGCCCGGCGCGGACCGCCGGGCCTGGATCGCCCCGCGCGCCGTGATCAGCAGCACCCCGGTCGCCGGCCCCTGCTCGGGCGAGAAGACCGCGCGCGCCCCCGAGCCGTCCGCCGCCCGGTACTCGGTCCCGCGGTAGGGGGCCAACTCGATCGCGCGTCCGTCGGCGGTCTCGACCAGCAACCCCTTGCCGCGCTGCGCCACCCGCAGCGTCGTGCCGTCGGCCTCGTAGCTCCCCACGAAGCGCGCGAGGTAGTCCGGATCGGACATCACCGGCGAGGGCCGGCGGCGGAAGACGATCGGGGAGGCCGACTCCTCCAGCGCCACCGCGACCGTCTCGACGTCCCCCTGCAGGTTCGTGCCGAACTGCAGGAAGGTCGGGTTCTGGGCCGGCAGCCGGCCCATCGGCGCGCGGAAGGTGTCGAAGTGCCAGTGCGTCATCGCGGTCGTGATCCCGCCGAAGTTCACCGCGAGCCCGCCGTCCCTGAAGATCACGTGGAGCGCGCCGTAGGCGGGGTGGGTGTACTCCCCGGCGTAGTCGGCCAGCGCGTGCGCGGGGACGGTCCCGGCCTTGCGGTCGATCGCCTGGGCTTCGTCGAGCGCCTTGCGGGCCGCGCGCTGCTGGGCCTGCCAGCTGCGCAGCCGCGCGCTCCACCCGGCGGGCGGCGCACCCAGCAGCCGGTCCGCGGCCTCGAGCGCGAGCGCGAGCGGCATCAGGGAGTTGTCGCGGTTGGCCAGCACCGCGATCCCGAAGCCGTTCCCGGGCACGACCATCACCACCGCCGAGTAGCCGTCGACCATCCCGTCGTGCCCGTAGGCCGGCCGGCCGCGGTAGCTCGTGACGCGCCAGCCCAGGCCGTACGCGTCGTTCGTGAACTCCGGGAACGGGAGCGGCTCGGCCACGACCTGCGCGCGGTGCAGCTCGTGCCACTGCCCGGGCGAGACCAGCTGGACCTGCCCGACGCGCCCGCGGTCGAGCTGGAAGCGGAGCCAGCTCGCCAGGTCGCGCGCGGTCGAGGCCAGCGCGGCGGCGGGCGCGATCCCGGTCAGGTCGAGGAACGGCGTGCGCACCAGCTCGCCGTCGCGCTCGGCGTAGCCGCTGGCGAACTGCGGCGAGTTCCCGGTCGCCTGGGTCCAGAAGCCGGTGGCGCCCATCCCCAGCGGGACCAGCAGCCGCTCCTTGACCAGGTCCTCCCAGCTGCGGCCGCCGGCCTGCTCGGCCATCCGCCCCGCGACCATCACCATCAGGTTCTGGTACTGCGCGCGGTCGCGGAGCCCCGCCGTCGGCGGCAGGTAGCGCAGCCCGGCGTAGAGCGCGTCGCGGGTCTGGCCCGAGCGGTACCAGGTCATGTCGTGGCGCGGCAGGCCGCTGCGGTGCGTCAGCAGGTCGCGCAGCGTCAGCGTCTCGGTGGCCACCGGGTCGGCCATCCGGAAGTCGGGCAGCACCTCGGCCACCGGGCGGTCCCAGGCCAGCAGCCCCTCGTCGACGAACGTCGCCAGCAGCGTCGCGGTGAACCCCTTGGTGATCGAGCCGATCGCAAAGCGGGTGTCGGGGGTGACGGGCGCGCCGGTGTCGCGGTTCGCGACCCCGAACCCCTCGAGCAGGAGGGGCCCCGCCGGGCCGACGATCGCGACGGCCGCGCCCGGCACGTTCCACGCCGCCAGCTCCTGCCGCACCTGCGCGTCGAACCCCTCGAGCGGATCGGCGGGCCCGCGCCGGGCTTCGGCCGCCGGGAGGGCGGCGAGCGCGAGACCCAGGCCGAGCGCGAGCGCCGGCGCGAGGGCCAGCCGCCGCGGCGCCGGCCGCGCGGGGCGGGCGGGCGGGTGGCTCATGCGAGGTCGTCTCCATTGGGCGGGGCCGGCGGCAGCCGGCCGTACGTGTCGGCCAGCGCGCGGAACCGGGCCTGGGACGCGCCGTCGAGCTGCGCGGGGAGCAGGCGCCAGCCCCAGTTGGCGCCGGTCGTCCCGGGCGCGTTCATCCGCGCCTCGGAACCGAGCCCGGCGAGGTCCTGGTGCGGGACGATCGCCAGGTCGGCGACCGACGCCAGGGCCAGCCGGATCATCGCCCAGTGCGGCTCGCTGCCGTCGCAGCCGCTGTAGCGCCGGAAGAACTCGCGCTCGCCCGGGCTCGCGTCCTGCTCCAGCCAGCCACGCATCGTGTTGTTGTCGTGCGTCCCGGTGTAGACCACCAGGTCGCGCCGGTGGTTGTAGGGGAGGAACGCGCCGCGCACGGTCGGGTCGAACGCGAACTGCAGGATCGCCATCCCGGGCAGGCCGAACTCCTGCCGCAGCGCGATCACGTCGGGCGTGATGTGCCCCAGGTCCTCGGCCACCAGCGGCAGCCCGCCGAAGCGCTCGCGCGCCGCGGCCAGCAGCGCGCGGCCCGGCGCCGGCTCCCAGCGCCCGCCGCGCGCGGTGTCGTCGCCCGGCGGCACGGCCCAGTACTCGCACAGGCCGCGGAAGTGGTCGAGGCGCGCGGCGTCGGTCAGCGCCAGCGCGCGGCCGAGGCGGTCGAGCCACCAGCGGAAGTTCGACGCGGCCAGCGCGTCCCAGTCGTAGACCGGGTTGCCCCAGAGCTGCCCGTCCTCGCTGAAGTAGTCGGGCGGCACGCCCGCGACGGCCTTCGGCCGGCCGTCGCCGTCGAGCTCGAACCACTCGCGCTGGGCCCAGACGTCGGCGCTGTCGTAGGCCACGAACATCGGCAGGTCGCCCATGATCGAGAGGCCCCGCGCCCGGGCCCGCTCGCGCAGCGCCTCCCACTGCCGCGCGAACAGGAACTGCGCGAATTCCTCGGCGTCGACCCGTTCGGCGTGCTCGGCCCGCCAGCGCGCCAGCGCCCGCGGCTCGCGCTGCGCCAGCGGCCGGGGCCACTCGAACCAGGGGGCGCCGCCGTGCGCGGCCTTGAGCGCCGAGAACAGCGCGTCGTCCAGCAGCCAGCCCGAGTTCTCGATGCGGAACGCCTCGTAGCGCGCCGCGAGCCCGTCCGGCGGCCGCTCGAGGAAGCGCCGGAAGGCCAGCGCCACGAGCCGTTCCTTGAGGTCGATCACGCGCCCGAAGTCGACCCGTCCCTCGGGGAACGGCTCGCGCGGCAGGTCGTCCGGCGCGAGCAGGCCGTCGGCGACGAGCGCCTCGGGGCTGATCAGGAGCGGGTTGCCGTCGAACGACGAGACCGCGGCGTAGGGGGAGTCGCCGTGCCCGGTGCTCTGCAGCGGCAGGACCTGCCACCAGCTCGCCCCGGCCTCCGCCAGCCAGTCGACGTAGCGGTGCGCGGCCGGGCCGAGGTCGCCGACGCCGAACGGGCCCGGGAGGGAGGTCGGGTGCAGCAGGACACCGCAGGCGCGGGGGAACTCCACGGGCGCTCCTTCCTAGATCACGGTTCCGTCGGGGATGACGGCGTTCTTGACCACGACCACGATGCCGTCCCGGATCGCCCACCCGTCGCCGTCGGCCTCCGCCAGCCCCTTCGTGTTGACGAGCCGCACGTCGCGCCCGATCCGCGCGTTCTTGTCGACGATCGCGCGCTCGATCACCGTCCCTTCGCCGATCCCCAGCGGCGGCGCCCCGGGGGGCGCGTCGGGCGGATCGATGTCGATCCCCATCAGGAGCGAGCCGCGGACCGTCGCGCGGCGGATCCGCGACCGGATCCCGATCACCGAGCGCTCGATCGTCGAGTGCTCGATCCGGCCGCCGTCGGCGATCAGCGCCTGGTCGAAGCTCCCGCCGTGGAGCGTCGTGCCCGGCAGGAAGCGGGGGCGGGTGTAGAAGGTCCAGTCGGGGTCGTAGAAGTCGAACGGCGGCTCGGGAGCGACGAGGTCCATGTGGGCGTCGTAGAACGCGCCGATCGTCCCGATGTCGCGCCAGTAGCCGTCGAAGATCATCGCCTGCAGGCGCCCCTCGCCGACCAGCGAGGGCAGGATGTGCCGGCCGAAGTCGTAGCCCCGGTCGAGCACGCTGTCGAGCACCCGCTTGTCGAACAGGTAGATCCCCATCGACGCCAGGTAGGGGCCGCCCGCCGTGATCCCGAAGCGGGCCAGCAGCGCCGGGTCGGCCTCCATCCCGGCGCGGGCCTCCGGCGTGGCCGGCTTCTCGCGGAACTCGACCACGCGGCCGGAGGCGTCGACGCGCACCGCGCCGAAGCCGGCGATCTCGGTCCCGCCGCAGGGCAGCACCGCGATCGTCACGTCGGCCCGCTTGGCGAGGTGCTCGCGCAGCAGCGCGCGGTAGTCCATCCGGTACATGTGGTCGCCGGAGAGGATCAGCACCAGGTCGCCCGGGGTGTCCATGAGAAAGCGGCGGTTCTGGCGCACCGCGTCGGCCGTCCCCTGGAACCAGTTCTCGTCGTCGGGGGTCTGCTGCGCGGCCAGCACCTGGACGAAGCCGCGCGAGAACGGGTCGAAGCGGTAGGTCCCGGCGATGTGGCGGTTGAGCGAGACCGAGTTGAACTGCGTGAGCACGAAGACGCGGTCCATCCCGGAGTGGAGGGCGTTGCTGATCGGGATGTCGATCAGCCGGTACTTGCCCGCGATCGGGACGGCCGGCTTGCTCCGCAGCCAGGTCAGCGGCTCGAGCCGCGTGCCCCGTCCGCCCCCCAGGATCACGGTCACGACGTCCTGCGCCCGGGTTCCCGGTTCTTCCATCGGCTCCGTCCCCGGCGCGGGAGGCCCGCGCCGCCGCGAAGTTATCACGGGACCGGCCCCGGCTCCCGCAGCCGGTTTCGGGCGGGTTAAACTGCCCGCATGCCACACTTCGACGTCGTCATCATCGGGGGCGGCCCGGCCGGCGAGCGGGCCGCCATCCAGGCCGCGCGCCACCGCCGGCGGTCTGCGATCGTCGAGCGCGCCCACGTCATCGGCGGCACGCGGATCAACTGGGGCACGATCCCCAGCAAGACGCTGCGCGAGAGCGCGATGTACGTCCACGGGCTGAAGAAGAGCAGCCTGTACGGGATCCGGATCGAGTTCCCCGACGAGATCACGATCGCCGACTTCATGACGCGCGAGCGCGCCGTGGTCCAGCAGGAGCTGGAGCTGGCCACCCGCGCGCTCGACCGCTACCAGGTCCAGGTCTTCCGCGGGGCGGGCCGCTTCGTCGACGCCCACACCGTCGCCGTGCACGGCGCCGACGGCCGGACCCGCGCGCAGCTGACCGGCGACGTGGTCGTGATCGCCACCGGCACGCGCCCCGCCCGCCCGGCCGACGTGCCGTTCGACGGCCGGACCGTCGTCGACAGCGACACGATCCTCGCCGTCCCGCGCATGCCGCGCTCGATGATCGTGCTCGGCGCGGGCGTGATCGGCGTCGAGTACGCCTCGATCTTCGCCGCGCTCGGCATCGACGTCACGCTGGTCGACACGCGCGACCAGCTGCTCCCCTACCTCGACCGCGAGATCGCGCAGATCCTGGAGACCGAGCTGCGCCGGCTCGGCGTGGTTCGGATTCCCGACGACCACTACCAGACGATCGAGCGGGTCGAAGGGGACCCGCCGTCGGTCCGGGTGACGACCCGCAAGGGGAGCCAGCTGGAGGCCGACCTGCTGCTCTACAGCGTCGGCCGGCAGGGGAACACCGACGACCTGGCGCTCGAGACGGTCGGCCTGGCGGCCAACGACCGCGGCCTGCTGGAGGTCAACGAGTTCTACCAGACCGCGGCCCCGCACATCTACGCGGTCGGCGACGTGATCGGCTACCCCGCGCTGGCCTCGACCTCCATGGAACAGGGGCGCCAGGCGATCCGTCACGCCTTCGGGATCCCCGGGCTGAAGTCGCGGACCGAGACCCTCCCCTTCGCGATCTACGCGATCCCCGAGGTCGGCTACGTCGGCGAGACGGAAGAGCAGCTGCGCGACGCGGGCGTCCCGTACGTCGCCGGCCGGGGCCGCTACGACCTGAACGCCCGCGGGCAGATCACGGGGCTGACCGGCGGCCTGCTGAAGCTGATCTTCGAGAAGCCGTCGATGCGCCTGCGCGGCGCCCACATCGTCGGTCACACGGCGAGCGAGCTGGTCCACATCGGGCAGGCGTTCCTGTCCAAGCAGGCCGCCGCGCAGGACATCGCCGAGACCCTCTTCAACTACCCGACCTTCTCGGACATGTACCGCCACGCGGCGCTCGAGGCGCTGGCCAAGGCGGGAACGCGGGCCTAGGCCCGCCACGCCAGCGCGATCCGCACCGTCGCGGTGTCGGCCTTGCGCGGCTTGACCTGCTCGCTCTCGACCGCCAGCGTCGCCGGGTCGTGCGCCGCGTCGAGCCGCGCGACCTCGGCCCGCACCTGCTCCTCCAGCTCGCCCAGCTTGCGCCGGGCCTCGGCCACGCCCTCGGCGGCGCGCGCGACGTCGTCCTTCTCCTTCGCGGTCCGCGAGGCGCCGCCGATCGCGCGCCCGACGCTGCTCGCGCTGCGCCGGCCGAACAGCGCGCCGAAGATCGCGGCGCCGGTGTTGACGGCGGTCTGCACCGTCTGGTTCTGGAGCTGCGACGACTCGCGGGCGTGGCGCTCCTCGGCCCGCCGGACCGCGTCCTGCGCCCTCTCGACCTTCGCCGCCCAGCGCCGGCGCAGCTCCTCCAGCGCCGCGTCGCGCCGCTCGCGCGCCGCGAGCGCCAGCCGGGCGCGGAACTCGGCTTCGCTCTCCCCGGGCCGGCTGATCTCCTTCAGCGCGGGGGCGACGAAGACGGTCAGCGCCGCGGTGCGGTAGATGTGGTCGCCCAGCCCCTTGCCCCAGCGCGCCAGCCGCCGCGCCTCGAAGGTGTCGGAGGGGGGCGCGACGAAGCGCGCCCCGTCCGGAGGCGCCGCGCCGGCGGCGGCCGGCGGGGCGGGCAGCTCGGCCGCGCCGCTCCACGGGTCGTCCAGGTCGGCGCCCGGCTCGAGCGGCGCCAGGTACGCCAGCTCGCGCCACGCGTCGACGCCCAGCTTCGCGACGACGAAGTGCGCGCGGGCGTGGCCGAGCAGCGCGGGGCGGTAGACCGGGGACGGCTCGACCGGGCCGGGCATGAAGATCTCGGCGAGTCCCGCGGGGAGCACGGGGCGGGCGCCGGGCGGGCCGGCCGGCGCGGGGGCGGCCGCGGCGGCGGGCTTCGCGGCCGGCACGCCGTCCGCCGCCGGAGCCGCGCC
>CAYZDB010000057.1:0-12223 GCA_964476985.1 uncultured Acidobacteriota bacterium
GGGCGGCCGATCGCCCGCGCCGCCTGCCGCCGCCGCGGGTCGCCGACCGACGCCGAACGCTCCCCGCCATAGGTGACATCCCCGACGATCGGGTGGCCGAGCGCCGCCAGGTGGACCCGCACCTGGTGGGTTCGCCCGGTCAGGATCCGCACCTCGAGCAGCGCGAAGCCGGGGACCTCCTCGATCACTCGGTAGAGGCTGCGCGCCGCCCGTCCGCCCGCGACGCCGGCCCGCATCCGCACGCGGTTCTTCGGGTCCCTCCCGACCCCCAGGTCGATCTCCCCCTCGCGCTCGCGCGGCCGGCCCCAGACGATCGCGTCGTAGGCCTTCTCGACCGTCCGCGCGTGGAACTGCGCGGCCAGCGCCCGGTGCGCGGCGTCGGTCCGCGCCACGACCATCAGGCCCGAGGTCCCGCGGTCGAGCCGGTGGACCAGCCCGGAGCGCCCCGCGCCGCCGACGCCCGCCAGCGCCGGGTCGTGGTGCAGCAGGGCTGCGGCCAGGGTCCCCTCGCGCACGCCGGCGCCGGGGTGGACGACCAGCCCCGCGGGCTTGTCGAGCACCAGCAGCTCGTCGTCTTCGTGGACGATCGACAGCGCGATCGCCTCGGGCACGAGCGTGTCGTCGGCGGCGGGCGGGAAGTCGATCGCGATCCGCGCCCCGGCGCGGAGCGATTCCGAGGGGCGCGCGGCGCGGCCATCGAGCGTGACCCGGCCTTCGCGGATCAGCGCCGCGAGCCGCGAGCGCGAGACCTCGGGGTGGCGCAGCGCGCAGAAGCGGTCGAGCCGCAGCCCCTCGTCCTCCGGCCCGGCCTCGTGGCGCGCCGAGCCGCCGGCGGCCGCACCCGGTTCCCGGCGGCCGGCGTCGGTCACGGGGCCCCTGCCGCGCCCGGATCCCGCCCCGTGCGCTGGCGCAACGCCAGCCAGAGGCCGGCCGCGACCGGGAAGACGGCGAGCGACACGAGCTGCCCCGACGACAGCAGGCCGCCGAACCAGAGCCCGCGCGCGCCGTCGCCGCGGAAGAACTCGACCAGCGCCCGGCCCACGCTGTAGCAGGTGAGGTAGGCCAGCATGACCTCGCCCGGGAAGCGCTGGTGCCGGCGCACCCAGAGCAGGACCGGCAGCACGATCGCCAGGTTCCAGGCCGACTCGTAGAGCGGCGCGGGGTGGAGCGGCACGCCGAGCGGCACGCCGGTCCGCTCGTGGCCCTCCGCGGAGTGGTAGACGACGCCCCACGGCAGGTCGCAGGCGGCGCCGTAGCAGCACCCCGCGAGCAGGCAGCCGACGCGGCCGATCGCCTGCACCAGCGGGATCGGCAGCGCCGCGCAGTCGAGCACGGTCGCGACCGGCAGCTTCCAGCGCAGGCAGAGCAGGATGAGCGTGCCGATCCCGGCCAGCACCGCGGCCCAGACGACGCCGCCGGCGCGCAGGAAGTCGGCCGTCAGCATCCGCGACGGGTCGCCGAGGTAGTAGCCCGGCTCGACCAGCACCAGCCCCAGCTTGCCGCCCGCCAGCGCAGCGACGATCGACCAGAACAGCACCGCGGCGGCCGAGTCCTGGTCGAGTCCGTGGCGGCGCGCCTCGCGGTGGTACCAGATCCAGCCGCAGAGCGTCCCGATCGCGAGCATCAGCCCGTAGGAGGGAAGCGTCAGCCGCACCGGCCCGAACAGCGGCAGCGAAACGGTGCCGAAGTCAATCAGAAACGGGTGCAATGTCGTCCTTCTTCTCCGGGCCGGGGCGGCGGAGGAAGATCTCGCCGAACAGCAGCACGGCGCCGACCGTCAGCCCCATGTCGGCGACGTTGAAGGTCGGGAAGCGGTTGGTGCCGAAGATCGAGACCAGGCGGTCGGAGAGCGGCGGGGTCGACCAGTAGAAGTCGATGAAGTCGATCACGTGCCCGTAGAACAGCCGGTCGAGCACGTTCCCGATCGCGCCGCCCAGGATCAGGGCCAGCGCCAGCCGGCCCCAGCGTTCGCCGGGCTCCTGGTGCCGGATCAGGTAGACGATCCCGAGGACCGCGAGCGCCGGCAGGGCGGTCAGGAGGAGCGTGCGCCACGGGTCGCCGAGCCCGCTGAACAGGCCGAACAGCGCCCCCGTGTTGTGGGAGAGCGCGAAGCGGAAGAAGCCCGGGATGATCGAGACCGGGACCTGCCAGTGGGTGCTGGCCCAGTACTTGGTCGCCTGGTCGACCAGGACGACGAGGCCGGCGAGGGCGAAATCTCTCGTTCGCGGAGACACCGGGCGACTCCCTCCCGCCGGGCGCGGCGGGCGCCCGGGGCGCCGAAGGATAGCCCGTCTCGCGTGCCCCGGCCCGTCGCGGCGTGGCAGAATGCCCTGTTTCGCCCAACCCCCCGACCGCCACGGAGCCCATTCTCGATGCCCTACCAGCGCCCGCGCGGGGACTTCCGCTTCGCCGAAGCCGAGCGGGAGATCCTCCAGTTCTGGAAAGACGCCGCGGTCTTCGAGCGCCAGCTCGCCGAGCGGGCCGGCGGCCCGTCCTTCGTCTTCTACGAGGGGCCGCCGACCGCCAACGGACTGCCCCACAACGGGCACGTCCTGACCCGCGTCGTGAAGGACCTCTTCCCGCGCTACAAGGCGATGCGCGGCTACCACGTCCCGCGCAAGGCGGGCTGGGACACGCACGGCCTGCCGGTCGAGGTCGAGGTCGAGAAGGAGCTGGGGATCCACGGCAAGGCCGAGATCGAGCGCTACGGGATCGAGCCCTTCACCCGGCGCTGCATCGAGTCGGTCTTCCGCTACACCGAGGAGTGGGAGAAGCTGACCGAGCGGATCGGCTTCTGGATCGACATGCCGTCGGCCTACGTCACCTTCCACCGCTCCTACGTCGAGTCGGTCTGGTGGGCGCTGTCCGAGCTGTTCCGCAAGGGGCTGCTCTACCGCGGCCACAAGGTCGTCTGGTGGTGGCCGCAGGGCGGGACCGCGCTTTCCTCGGCCGAGGTCGGCCTGGGCTACAAGACGGTCGACGACCCGGAGGTGATCGCGCGCTTCGCCAGCCGGACCCGTCCGGGCGTCTCCTACCTGGCCTGGACCACGACGCCGTGGACGCTTCCGTCCAACGTCGCGCTCGCGGTGCGTCCCGACCTGCACTACGTGCTGGCGCGGGTGACGCGCGAGGGGCAGCCCGAGGAACTGGTGATCGTGGCCGAGGCGCTCGCGCCGGCGGTGCTGGGGGAGGCGGGAGTCGAGGTGCTCGAGCGCTTCCTGGGCGAGGCGCTGGTCGGCGAGTCGTACGAGCCGCTGTTCCGCTACGCCACGCCGGAAGGGGGGCGGGCCTGGCAGATCATCCCCGCCGACTTCGTCGGATCCGACACCGGGACCGGGATCGTCCACACCGCGCCGGCCTTCGGCGAGGACGACTTCCGGATCTGCCGCGAGCAGGGGATGGGCTTCCTCCAGCTGCTCGGGACCGACGGCCGCTTCCCGGAGGCCGTGACCGATTTCGCGGGCCGCTTCTGCAAGGAGGCCGACCGCGACATCGTGCGCCACCTGCGCGCGCGCGGGCTGGTGTACAAGGAGGGGACGGTCCGCCACGAGTACCCCTTCTGCTGGCGGGCCAGCGACGAGCCGCTGATCCAGTACGCCCGGCCGGCCTGGTTCATCCGCACCACCGAGCGGATCGGCGACGCGATCGCCAACAACCAGCAGGTCTTCTGGCTGCCCGAGCACATCAAGGACGGGCGCTTCGGCGACTTCCTCGCCAACAACGTCGACTGGGCGCTGTCGCGCGAGCGCTGGTGGGGCACGCCGCTGCCGATCTGGCAGTGCGAGGCCTGCGGCGCGCTCGAGGCGCTGGACAAGCTCGACCGCGCCCTCGAGCGCAACCCGGCCTGCCTCTCCGACTGGGCTGCCGCCTGCGCGAAGGACCCGAACCTGCCCGAGCACCTCGTCGTCCACAAGCCGTGGGTCGACAAGGTGACCTTCCCCTGCGCCGGCTGCGGCGCGACGATGCGCCGCGTGCCCGAGGTGATCGACTGCTGGTTCGACTCGGGCTGCATGCCGTTCGCGCAGTGGGGCTTCCCGCACCAGGGGCTCGAGCAGTTCCGCGAGGCCTTCCCGGCCGACTTCATCTCGGAGGCGATCGACCAGACCCGCGGCTGGTTCTACTCGATGCTGATGGTCTCCACGCTGGTCTTCGACGAGGAGACGCAGCGGCGCTTCGGGGTCGCCCCGCCGCGCGGCTACCCGCACCCCTACCAGGCCTGCATCGTGCTCGGCCACGTCGGCGACGCCGACGGCAAGAAGGAGTCGAAGAGCTCGGGCAACTACACCCCGCCCGACCTCGTGCTGGAAGGGAGCTTCCGGCTGCGCGCGGCCCCCGAGGGGCGGCTCGCCACCCCGCCGCCGCCCGACGCGGTCGTGCTGCTGCCGGCGCAGGTCAAGACGCTCGGCCTGCCCGAGGGGGCGCGGGTGCGGGTTCACAACGCGAGGCAGCCGGAGCGGGCCTTCGAGGCCCGGCTGCTCCCCGGCCCGGCGGGCAAGGAGTCGATCGTGCTCGGCTCGGCCGTGCGCGCCACGCTCGGCGTCGAGCCCGACCAGCCGGTGCTGATCGACGTGCTCGACGACCCGCCGGGGGCCGACGCCTTCCGCTGGTTCTTCTTCGCCTCGGGCCCGACCTGGAGCAACTCGCGCAACTCGCTGCGCGCGATCCGCGAGCAGCAGAACGAGTTCCTGGTCCGCTGGTCGAACGTGCTGTCGTTCTTCCTGATCTACGCCGCGATCGACGGCTTCGACCCCGCGGACGGGCTCCCGGCGGAGGGGGGGCGGCTGCCCGACCGGCGGCGCGGGACGGGCTACCGGCCGGCCGCCGAGCGGTCCCAGCTCGACCGCTGGATCCTCTCGGAGACCGCGCTGACCGCGCGCCGCGTGACCGAGGCGCTCGACGGCTACCGCGTCTACGAGGCCGCGACCGCGCTGCGCGAGTTCGTCGACGCGCTCTCCAACTGGTACGTGCGGCGCGGCCGCGACCGCTTCTGGGCGCCCGGCTTCTCGCAGGACAAGCGGGACGCCTTCTGGACGCTCTGGGAGGTGCTGGTCGACCTGGCGCGGCTGGCGGCGCCGTTCGTCCCGTTCTTCGCCGAGCACACCTGGCGCACGCTGGTCGGCGGCGCCTGGCCCGGGGCGCAGCCCGACAGCGTGCACCTCGCGGACTGGCCGGAGCTCCCGGAGGGCTGGATCGACCGGCCGCTCTCGCGCTCGATGTCGCTGGCCCGCGAGGTCGTCTCGCTGGGCCTCTCGGCGCGCGCCAACCAGAGACTGCGCGTCCGCCAGCCGCTGGCCTCGGCGCGGATCTTCCTGGCCGATCACGCCGACGACGCGGCGCTGGCCGCGCTGGCGCCGATCGTCGCCGACGAGCTGAACGTCAAGCAGGTGATCGTCGGCGGCGACGCCGAGGCCTTCGTGCACTGGAAGATGCAGCCCAACTTCCGGCTGATCGGGCCGCGGGTCGGCGCGCTGGTGCCGGGCGTGAAGAAGGCGCTGGCGGCGGCCGACGCGGCGGCGCTGCGCCGGCAGCTCGACGCCGACGGCGCGATCCGGATCGCCGTCGACGGGCAGGAGGTCACGCTGGGGCCGGAGGAGGTCGCGATCTCGCTGACGGCGCGCGAGCACTACGCCGCGGCGTCGTCGGCGCGCGCGGTCGTCGTGCTCGAGACCGACCTGGACGACGGTCTGATCGCCGAGGGGCTGGCGCGCGAGCTGATCAACCGGGTCCAGGGGCTGCGCAAGGAGCTGGATCTCGACTACGCCGACCGGATCGAGGTGACGGTCGACGCCGCGGGGCGGCTGGCGGCGGCGATCGAGCAGCACCGCGAACTGATCGCCGGCGAGACGCTGGCGGCCGGGCTGGTGGTCGGGCCGCCGCGCCCGGGCGCGGCGGTCAAGGAAACCGAGGTGGAAGGAGAGGTGGTCCGGATCGGGGTCGCGAGGACGGCGTGAGCGGCCGGATCTACCTCGATCACAGCGCGACCGCGCCCCCGGCGCCCGGGATCGCCGACCTGCTGGGGCGGCTCTGGGCCGAGGGCTGGGGCAATCCGTCGTCGGCCCACGCCGAGGGGCGGCGGGCCCGCGCGCTGCTCGAGACCGCGCGCGCCCAGGTCGCGTCCGCCGCGGGGGCGGCGCCGGACGAGGTCGTCTTCTGCTCGGGCGGCAGCGAGGCCGACGCGCTCGCGCTGCGCGGCCTGGCCGAGGCGGGCGAGATCGACGCCCTGGTGGTCGGCGCGCTGGAGCACCCCGCGGTCTCCGCCACCGCGCGCCGGCTCGCCGGCGAGCGGGGCCTGCCGCTGGCGGTCGTGCCCGCCACGCGCGACGGCGTGATCGAGACGGACGCGGTGGCGGCGGCGCTGACCGGGACCCGCCGCGCGCTGGTCGCGGTGATGCTCGCGCAGAACGAGATCGGCACGCTCAACGACGTCGCCGCGGTGGCGCGCACCGCGCACGCCCGCGGCGCGCTCGTGCTGGTCGACGCGGTCCAGGCCTTCGGCAAGGTGCCGCTCGACTTCCGCGCCCTGGAGGCCGACCTGCTCGCGCTGTCGTCCCACAAGATCGGCGGGCCTCCCGGGGTGGGCGCGCTGCTGGTGCGCGGCGGGCTGGCCCCGCGGCCGTTCTGCGCCGGGGGCGGGCAGGAGGCGGACCGCCGGCCCGGGACGGAGGCGTTGCCGCTGGCGGTCGCCTTCGGGGCGGCGGCCCAGGCGGTCCCGGCGCGCCTCGCCGCGGCACCGGCCGTCGCGGAACGGCGCGAGCGGTTCGAGACCGAGCTGCTGCGCCGGGTCCCCGGGACGCGCGTCGCCGGCGCGGGCGCCCCCCGGCTGCCGAACACGGCGGCACTGGTCTTCGAGGCGCGCGACGGACGCGCCGTGGCCGCGGCCTGCGATGCGCGCGGCCTCGCGGTGTCGGCGGGGTCGGCCTGCCACGCGGGCCCGGCCGGGCCGTCGGCGGTGGTGCAGGCCCTGGGTTACGAGCCCGCGTGGCAGGGCGGCCTGGTCCGGGTCAGCCTCGGGCCGGCGACGACGGACGAAGACCTGGCGCGGGCCGCCGTCATCCTGGCCGACGCCGTGCGGGAGGCCGCGTGAACTTCTCCTTCCTGAAGCGCCCGGAGGCGCCGGCCTACAGCCAGGTCGGCCGCGGCGCGTCGTGGACCGGCCGGCTCGCGGGCTCCGGGATGCTGATCGTGCTCGGCGAGGCGGCCACCGACCTGGCGCTCGGCGGCGAGGTGATCGTCGGGCCGGCCGGGCGGCTCACGACGGCGGCCGGCCGCTGCGGCGCGCTGCGGGTCGAAGGGCAGGCGAGCGGCGCCTTCCGCGTGGACGGGCCGGTCGCGGTCGCCCCCGGCGGCCGGCTGACCGGGTCGGTCTCGGCGCGCCGTTTCGACGCCGCGCGGGCGGCACACCTGGACGGCCGGCTGGAAGTCGGTGTCACGAATCCGGACACACCCTGAGCAGGTCCGATCCACTCGCGGCTCAAGTTCCGACGCCCTCGACCGAAGCGTTCCTCGATTCCCGCGGGGTGGGACGGAGAGCCTTCGGGCGGAGGGGTGAATGGACGTGCTGGACCGCGTGCTGCCGATCGACGACGAGACCCTCGAGACCCGTCCGCTGCCGGCCTCCGCGGAACTCGGCGCGGGGACGGGCCGTCCCGCGGAGTTCGAGGAGCTGATCGGCCGCAACCCGCGCATGCAGCGCGTCTACGCGCTGATCCGCACGGTCGCCCCGGCCAGCAGCACGGTGCTCGTCACCGGCGAGTCGGGAACCGGCAAGGAGCGGGTGGCGGAAGCGATCCACCGCCGGAGCCCTCGTCGCGCCGGGCCGCTGGTCCGCGTCAACTGCTCGGCCTTCGCGGAGGGGGTGCTGGAGAGCGAGCTGTTCGGCCACGAGCAGGGGGCCTTCACCGGCGCGGTGCGCGGCCGGGCCGGCGTCTTCCGCAAGGCCGACCGCGGCACGCTGTTCCTCGACGAGATCGGCGACCTGCCGCAGGCGACGCAGGTCAAGCTGTTGCGCGCGATCCAGGAGCGCGAGGTCCAGCCGGTCGGCGGGGACGCCGCGCTGCCGGTCGACGTCCGCCTCATCGCCGCGACGAACCGCGACCTCGCGACCGAGGTCAAGGCGGGGCGCTTCCGCGAGGACCTGTTCTTTCGCATCAACGTGATCCCGATCCACCTCCCGGCGCTGCTCGAGCGGCCCGACGACATCCCGCCGCTGGCCGCGCACTTCCTGGCGAAGTTCGCGGCGCAGGCCGGGCGGACCCTCGCCGGCTTCAGCGACCGCGCGGTCGCGGCGATGGAGCGCTACGCCTGGCCGGGGAACGTGCGCGAGCTCGAGAATGCGATCGAGCGCGCGGTCGTGCTGGCGCAGTCCGAGGTGATCGACCTGTCCGACCTGCCGCCCGAAGTGCGCGGCGGACAGGCCGGCGCCGACGGGGTCTACCAGGTCAACACGGTGCGGCTCGCGGAGGTCGAGGAGATCATCATCCGCCGCGTCCTCGCCCGGACCGGCTGGAACATCAAGCGCTCGGCCGAGATGCTCGGGATCACCCGCGCCACGCTCTACTCCAAGATCCGGAAGTTCGGGCTGGCCGCGCTGCGCTGAGCTCGGGAACGGCTCCCCGCTCGGCGCAAGGGACCGCGGCCCCGGTCTCCCGTTGCGACGCGGCGGGGGGCGCGCTAAAGTCCGCACTTGTCCGAGCGGGCGTAGCTCAGTCGGTAGAGCATCAGCTTCCCAAGCTGAGGGTCGCGAGTTCAAGCCTCGTCGCCCGCTCCAATCCCCCTCCCGGGAAAGCCCCTCGTCCGTTTCCCGCCGCACGCCGCCCGGAGACCGCATTGTTCCCCCCCGCCGAGGGTGGTACATTCCGGGCCGGCGGCGGGGAGATCGGCGAAAAGGCTTGCCGCGCGCGGCTTTTCGCGGGCTTTCCAAGCCGTTCGACCCGTTCGGTCAAGACGGCGGGGGATCGATGACGCGGGTCCTGATCGTCGACGACGTGCGGCTCCTGGCGGAGATCCGGGCGACCCCGCTCGGCCGGGCCTCGGTCGAGATCTCGCTGCTGCGCGCCGGCGACGATGCGGTCGCCGCGTCGCGGGCGTCGCGTCCCGACCTCGTCGTGCTCGAGGAAGGGGAGTGCTACCCGGAGGCCTTCGAGGCCTGCCGCCGCCTCGGCGACGATCCCGACACGGCCTCGATCCCGGTCCTCTACATCGGGCTCTCGCTGCACCGCGAGCGCTGCACGGCGCGCGGGGTGGCCGAGTTCCTCGCCCGGCCGGCGACGCACCGCGACCTGGACCAGGCGGTGCGGCGGTTGCTCCGCGACAGCGCGCGGCGCGGCACGCGCCGGGTGGTCGACGTCCCCTGCGCGTTCGAGCAGGACGGCACGCGGATCGACGCGCGCTGCTTCGAGCTGTCGCTCGACGGAGCGTTCGTGCGGCTGGACGGCGAACCCGCACCGGGGACGGGCCGGCTGCTGCTGCAGAACGGGGCGCGCCCGATCGAGGTGCCGGCCGAGGTGGTCCGCGCCGGCGAAGGGCGCGGCGGGGCCGGCTGGGGCTTGCGCTTCCTGCCGCTCGGCATCGAGACGACGGCACAGCTGGCGCGCTTCGTCCGCTCGGCCGCGGAGCGGCGCGGGCAGGCGGTCGACGCGGCGACCCCGGACGCGCCGTGATGCCGGGAGCGCTCGCGGCCTGGTGGCCCGCGCTGGCCGGAGCGCTCGCGGCGGCCCTGCTGGTCGCGCTCGGCTGGTGGCTCGGCCGGCGCTCGCGGCCGCGCGGGCTGCGCCGCGTCGAGCAGGCGCTGGCCGAGGTGCTCGAGGGACGCGCGCCGGACTCGGAGATCACGCCCGGCGACCCGGCCGAGCGCGCGTTGCACCAGATCGGCGCGATGGCCCACGAGCTGGCCGATCGGCGCGGACCGCGCGAGCGGCGCCTCTCGCGCTTCGGGGCCGCGACCGAGGCGATGAGCGGTTCGGGCCTGGTGCTGCTCGACCGCGACCTGGTCGTCGCCGCCGTGGGCGAGCCGTTCGCGGTGGCGGCAGGCGAGCGCGCCGCCGACCTCGAGGGGCGGAAGGCCGAGCTGCTCTTCACGCCGGACTCGTGGCGCGAGGTCGCGGTTGCGCTGCTCGACGCGCGGCGGCGGCGCGAGCCGCTGAGCCTGCGGGGCGAGCTCCGGCGCGCGTCCGGGCCGCCGCGGGCGGCGCAGGTCCACGTCGGATTCGTCGACGACCCGATCGACGGGATCGCGCTCTGGATCGTGCCGCAGGGGAACGGCGAGGAGGCCGGCGAGTCGCCGGTGCAGGCGCTCGCGCGCACCCGTGCGGTGCTGGATGCGGTCGCGGACGGGGTGCTGGTCGTGGCGGAGGGCACGGTGGGCGGGGCCAACCCTGCCGCACGCGCCTGGTTCGGCGCCGATCCGGCCGGCCACCTGCTGCGCGACCTGTTCGACGCCGAGTCGCTGCTGCTGGTGCTCGACCGCGTCGCGCGGGCCGGGGCGGGGGAGCCCGCCGGGCCGGTCCGGGCGCGGCTCCGGCCGCTGGCCGGGCGGGTGCGGGCGCGCGAGGTCGAGCTGGAAGCCGGCGGCGCTGGTCCGGGGCAGCCGGGAGTGGCGGTCCTGACGCTGCGCGACGCCGCCCCCGAGCAGGTCGCGCGGCGCCGGGCGCGGACGCACGAGGCCCGGCTGCGCTCGGTGCTCGACGCGATCGCGGAGGGCGTCGCGCTGCTCGCGACCGGCGGGGCCGAAGGCCCGGACTGGCGCGTCGCGCTGCTCAACCGCCGCGTGGCGGGGCTGCTCGGCGTCGAGCCCGCGGCCGTGCTCGGGGCGAGCGAGGCCGAGCTGACCGCGCTCCTGGCCCACCGCTTCCGCGACGCCGGCGCGTTCGTCTCGTTCCTCGAGCGGGCCGCGGCCGAGCCGGGGACCGACCACGCCGCCGCCTTCGAGACGCGCGGGGCGGAGCCGCAGAGCCTCGAGGTGGTCGCGCGCCCCGTGACCGGCGAGGACGGCGAGCTGCTGGGCCGGCTGCTGGTGGTGCGCGACGTCACGCGGCACCGCGCCGTGGAGCGCCGGCTGGAGGCCGACGCGTTGGCGGTGACGCGCTCGCGCGAGGCGCTGCAACGGGCCTACGAGGAGCTGTCGTCGGTCCACCGCGACCTGGAGCGGAAGACGGCCGAGCTGGACCGCGCCCACCGCGAGCTGGTCGAGCTCGACGGCGCGCGCGCGCAGCTGCTCGACGACGTCACGCACGAGCTGCAGGCCCCGCTGGTCTCGATCCGCGGCTACACCCAGATGGTCCTCGACGGGCGCCTCGGCCGGGTCAACGACGAGCAGCGCCGCGGCCTCGAGGTCGCGCAGCGGAACGTCGAGCGGATGGTCGAGATGATCTCCAACCTGCTGGGGCTGGCGCGCGCCGATCGCGCGACGCCGCTCGCCGCGGAGCCGGTGGAACTGGCCTCCGCGCTGCAGGACGCGCTGGAGCGGGCCGGCCCGGCCGCGGTCCGCCGCGGCGTGCGGCTCGAGATGCGCCCGGTCCCGGCGGGGCTGGCGGTGCTGGCCGAGCGCGAGGCGTTCGCGCACGTGGTCGACAACCTGGTCGGCAACGCGATCAAGTTCAATCGCTCGGGCGGCAGCGTCAGCGTCGCGGCGCGCCCCGGCCCGGGCGACGTCGTGACGATCGAGGTCGCCGACACCGGGATCGGCATCGCGCCGGACGAGAAGGAGCGGATCTTCGAGCGCTTCTACCGCGGCCGCGGCGCCACGGCGATGCCGGGGACCGGGATCGGCCTCGCGCTCGTGCGCAGCGTCGTGCTGCGCCACGGGGGCCGGATCGAGGTCGAGAGCGCACCCGGCCAGGGCTCGGTCTTCCGGGTCAGCTGGCCGCGCCGCCTGGCCGAGGCGAACTCGGCCTGAGCCGGCCTAGCCCGCCCGGCGCGCCGCGGCGGCGGCCGCCAGCAGGATCGATCCCGCGACCGGTACCGAGAGCGACTCCACCCCCGCGGCCATCGGGATTGTGACCGGTTCGGCGCGCCCTTCCAGCTCCGCCGGCAGCCCCGCGACCTCCGCCCCCAGCAGCAGCGCGACCCGCCCCGACCAGTCGATCGCCGCCGGGTCCCGTCCTCCGCGCGGCACCGCGGCCACGAGGCGCCACCCCCCGCGCTCCAGCGCCCCGCGCAGCGCCGGGTCGGACTCCGCCCCTTCGGCCCGTGCCACGGCCAGCCGGTGGATCGCGCCGGCGCTGGC
>CAYZDB010000058.1:0-12185 GCA_964476985.1 uncultured Acidobacteriota bacterium
GGCCCCTTCCAGTCAAACGCCGCCCCAGCGCGCGCCTACGGGGCAGGCACCTTCGCAAACGCCGTCTCGGCGTCCTTGACCGCGTAAGGCCGGTTCCCCTCCCCCACCAGCACGATCCGCGGCCGGTGCCCCGCCACCTCGCGGTCCTCCAGCTCGCAGTAGGCGGCGACGATCACCTTGTCCCCGACATCGACCAGGTGCGCTGCCGCCCCGTTGACGCAGCAGTCCCCCGCCCCCCGCGGCCCCTCGATCAGGTAGGTCGCGAAGCGCGTGCCGCGCGTCACGTCGTAGACCTCGATCCGCTGGTACGGCAGCAGGTTCGCCGCCTCCATCAGCTCGGCGTCGAGCGTCAGGCTGCCTTCGTACTCGAGATCGGCCGCGGTGACCGTGACCCGGTGCACCTTGCCGAAGAGGAACGATCGCTTCATGCCTTGTCTCCTGCCGGCGGCCGCGGGGCGGCCGGGGGCCGGACGAGCGCGTTGTCGATCAGCCGCGTGCCGCCGACGAAGACGGCAAGCGGGATGAGGGTCTCGCCGGTGATCTCCTCGCGCGGCTCGAGCGTCTCCGCGTCGACGACGGCGACGTAGTCGATGCGGGCCCGGGGCTCGGCAGCCAGCACCTCGCGCACCGCCGCCTCGACCGCCCGCGCGCTGCGGACGTCCTCGCGCTCGACCAGCTGGCGGGCACGGGCCAGCGCCCGCGAGAGGACCGTCGCCGCGGCCCGCTCGGCGGGGCCGAGGTAGGCGTTGCGCGACGAGAGCGCCAGCCCGTCCTCGTGCCGCACGGTCGGCGCGACCACGATCTCGGCGTCGAGGTTCAGGTCCTTCACCATGCGCCGCACGACCAGGGCCTGCTGCGCGTCCTTCTGGCCGAAGAAGGCGAAGTGCGGCTTCACGATGTGCAGCAGCTTCATCACGACCGTCAGGACGCCGCGGAAGTGGCTGGGACGCGCCGCCCCTTCCAGCACCGTGGTCAGCCCCTCCATGTCGACGAAGGTCCGGTGCCCCGGCGGGTACATCTCGTCCGGCTCGGGGGCGAACAGGTGGTCGACGCTCTCCTGGATGCAGAGGTCGGCGTCGCGGGCCAGGTCGCGCGGGTAGCGCGTGAAGTCCTCCGCCGGCCCGAACTGCTTCGGGTTGACGAAGATCGACACGACGACGACGTCCCCCAGCTCGCGGGCGCGCCGCACCAGCGAGAGGTGGCCGTCGTGAAGCGCCCCCATCGTCGGGACGAAGGCGATCTTCTTCCCGGTCCCGCGGGCCTGGCGGGCCATCTCCTGCATCGCCTGGACGCGCCGGACGAGATCCACGGTCAGAGCTCCCGGGCCCGCGGCGCCCGCCGCCGGGCCTGGCGCTCGACCGCCGCCGCCGCCTCGCGCGGCAGGCGGTAGGACTCGGCCGCGGCCGGGAAGCTGCGCTCGCGCACGTCCCGGGCGTAGGCGCGGATCGCCTCGACCGCGGCGCCGTGCAGGTCGGCGTACCGCCGCACGAACTTCGGCGCCGGGCCGCTGGTCATCCCGAGCAGGTCGTGGAAGACCAGCACCTGGCCGTCGCAGCCGGCCCCGGCGCCGATCCCGATCGTCGGCACCGGCACCCGCTCGGTGACCAGCGCCGCGACGTCGGAGGGCACCCCCTCCAGCGCGAAGATCCCGGCCTCGCACAGCGCCTGGGCGTCGTCGAGCAGCTGCTCGATCTCGGGCACGGCGCGGGCCTGGACGCGGTAGCCGCCCATCGCGTGCAGCGACTGCGGCGTCAGGCCGAGGTGGCCCATCACCGGGATCTCGGCGTCGACCAGCGCGCGCACGACCTCGAGCCGCTTCCGCCCGCCCTCCAGCTTGACCGCTTCGGCGCCCCCCTCACGCACCAGCCGGCCGGCGTTGAGCACCGCGTCGCGGGCGCCGGTGTGGTAGCTGAGGTACGGCAGGTCGGTCACCACCAGGGCGCGCGGCCGGGCCCGCCGGACCGCGGCCGTCGCCCGGACCATGTCTTCCAAGTCGACGCGCAGCGTGTCGGGCAGCCCGAGCACGACCATCCCGAGCGAGTCGCCGACCAGGATCAGGTCGACCCCCGCCTCGTCCGCCGCGCGGGCGGAGGGGGCATCGTAGGCGGTGAGCATGACCAGCGGCGGCCCCCCCTTGCGGCGGGACACGTCGGGAACGGTGATCTTGCCGGGATCGGACGGACGGGGGCCGGAGCCCTCCGGGTATGGCGTCATGGCGGGTCCTCGCGTCTCCCCGCCGATCGCTCGGTCGAGGGACGGGAACCATCGAACGGTGGTTCACTCCGGTCCGGTGCGGGGGGCCGTCCAGGTCCCGAAGATCCCGGCGGTCCGCGCCTTCCGGCTCCCGATCACACTATCAGGGTCGGGGGGGAGCGCCAAGCCCGGATTCTGAACGCAGTCAGCGCGGCTTGTAATACTCGACCCCGGAGGTCCGGTCCATCGCCTCGATCCGCTTGAAGAGGTCCTCGAAGTGGGCCTCTTCGTGCGCCGGGTCGATGTCGTTGGTGTCGACCACCAGCAGCGGTGCCTCGCGGAAGTGGAAGAAGAAGTGGTCGTACGCCCGCACCACCTCGTCGAGGTAGGAGTGCGAGATCCGGCGCTCGACCTCGCGCCCCCGGCGGCCGATCCGGTCGAGGATCACGGGGAGCCGGGCCTGCAGGTAGATCACGAGGTCGGGCCGCACGACCTCGGCCGAGAGCAGCTCGTACAGCCGCTCGTAGGTGGACAGCTCGGTGTCGTTGAGGTTGAGGTAGGCGAAGATCCGGTCCTTCTCGAACAGGTAGTCCGAGACCGCCCCGCGCGCGAACAGGTCGCCTTGGCGCATCTCGCGCCACTGGCGGTGGCGGGCGACCAGGAACCAGATCTGGGCCGAGAAGGCCGAGCCGCGGCGGTCGCGGTAGAACGGCTCGAGGAACGGGTTGTCGGTCGGCTCGAGGACGAGCGACGCGTCCATCCGCCGCGCAAGGCGGCGGGCCAGCGTCGTCTTGCCGACGCCGATGGGGCCCTCGAGCGCGATGGTCCGGGGGGGCATCGCGGCAGATCCTACACCGGCACCCCGGCGCGGAGGGGGGCGCCGGTCCGCGGGTCGCGCAGCCCGGGCCACCAGGCGAGCAGCGGCCCGGTGACGAACGGACGCTCCGCGAACCGGGGGTGCGGGACCGAGAGCCCCGGCCCGTCGAGCACGAGGTCGCCGAACAGCACGAGATCGACGTCGAGCGGGCGCGGTCCCCAGCGCTGCTCGGCCTCCCGCCGCCGGCCGGCCTCCCGCTCGAGCGCCTGGCCCAGCGCGAGCAGCCCCGCCGGATCGAGGCCGAGCCCGGCGCGCCGCGCCGCGAGCAGCTGGTTGAGGTAGGGTCCCTGGCCCGGCGCGCTGCCCGGAAGCGGCGCGGTCTCCTCGGGCGGCGAGGCCAGGATCCAGTGGAACCCGCCGGCGTAGAGTCCGCGGCGGGCCGCCTCGAGGTGGCGCGCGCGGTCCCCGAGGTTGCTGCCGAGAGCCAGCACGACCCAGCCGCCGCCGGAATCCGCGCCGCCCCCCCGCAGATTGACAGTCCCCGCCCCCGGCCGTACCATCCGCGCGCTTTCCGCCTCCATTCGAATCGTCAAAACTCGCGGAAACAAAGAGGTTGCCTGATGCCCAGCCGCAAAGCCACAGCGACAGGCCGGAACCGGACGTCCCACGGCAACGAGGTCTTCGCCGCCGCCGAGGGACTCTACGCCACGGCGATGGACAGCTTCCTGCGCAAGCGCGACTGGCGGCTCGCCGCCTCCGGGTTCCGGGCCTTCCTCGACAAGTACGGCACCGAGCGGGACCTGGCCGAGATCGCGGACCGCGCCCGCGTTCACCTCACGGCCTGCGAGCAGAAGCTGGCCCCCGAGGCCCCGGCCCCGGTCACCGCCGACGAGTGGCTGCGCCACGGCGTCTCGCTCGCCAACGGCGGACAGGCCGAGGAGGCGCTGGGTGCCTTCGACAAGGCCGAGTCGCTGGGCTTTTCGGTCGGCCGCGTGCACTACGCCCGGGCCGCCGCGCTGGCGCTGGACGGCCGGCTCGACGATGCGCTCAACCAGCTGAAGCTGGCGATCGAGGTCGATCCCGAGCACCGCGCCCACTCCCTCGGCGATCCGGACTTCGAGCGCCTGCGCGAGACCGCGGGCTACGTCGCGCTGGTCGAGCCCCCCGACTCCGACCTGGGCGACGACTACGACGACCTCGACGACGACGACTTCGACGACGACGAGGAGCTCGACGGCGCCGACCAGGAGGTCTTCGACGATGGCCCGCAGATCGTCCCCCCGGAAGACATCGACAAGGGTCCCGCGATCTACTGAGGCCTCCCCCGGCCCCGCCGCCGGCCTCGCCGCGGTCGTCCTCGCCGCCGGCGAGGGGACGCGGATGCGGTCGGCGCACGCCAAGGTCCTCCACGAGATCGCCGGCCGCCCGCTGGTCGAGCACGTCGTCCGGGCTGCGCTCGCAGCCGGGGCGTCGCCGGTCGTGGTGGTCGTCGGCGTCCAGGGCGAGCGCGTCCGGGAGCGGCTCGAGCAGGCGCTGCCCGGGGCCCCGCTGCGGTTCGTCGAGCAAACCGAGCGGCGCGGCACCGCCGACGCGGTGCGGCGCGCGCTCCCCGCGCTGAAGGGGTTCGAGGGGACCGCGCTGATCCTCTGCGGCGACGTCCCGGCGCTCCCCGCCGAGGCCGTGGCCGCGCTCGCGGAGGGGCACCTCCGCGCCCGCGCCGCGCTCACGGTCCTCACCGCCGAGCTGGCCGATCCGTCCGGCTACGGGCGGGTCGTGCGCGGGAAGGACGGCCGGATCCGCGCGATCGTCGAGGAGCGCGACGCGAGCGCGGCGCAGCGCCGGATCCGCGAGATCAACACCGGGACCTACTGTGCCGACTGGCCGGCGCTGGTCGCCGCAATCGCCAGGATCCGGCCCGACAACGCGCAGAAGGAGTACTACCTGACCGACGCCGTGAGGCTGCTCCTGGCCGGCCGTCGCCGGGTCCAGGCGGTCGTTCACGGCGCGGCCGACGAGGCGCTGGGGGTCAACAGCCGGCGTCAGCTCGCGCTGCTGCAGCGGGCCATGAACGAGCGGGTGCTGGGCCGCCTGATGGACGGTGGCGTGACCGTGATCGACCCGGGCTCGACCTGGGTCCACGACACGGTGACGATCGGCGCGGACAGCGTGCTCTACCCGGGGGTCGTGCTGGAAGGCGCCACGGCGATCGGCCGCGACTGCGTCGTCCGCTCCGGCGCACGGCTGACCGACTGCCGGCTGGGCGACGGCGTCGAGGTCCGGGAGTACACGATCGCCGCCGGCTCCTTGATCGGTGACGGCAGCGCGGTCGGTCCGTTCGCGCACCTCCGGCCGGGTACGGCGCTGGGGGCGCACTGCAAGGTCGGGAACTTCGTCGAGACCAAGAAGGCGGTCTTCGGCGACGGGTCGAAGGCGTCCCACCTCTCGTACATCGGCGACGCCGAGCTGGGGCGGGACGTCAACGTCGGCGCAGGGACGATCACCTGCAACTACGACGGCGTGTTCAAGAACCGGACCGTGCTGGGGGACGGGGTCTTCATCGGCTCGGACACGCAGCTGGTGGCCCCGGTCACGGTCGGGGCCGGCGCCTACGTCGGGGCCGGGACGACGGTCACCAAGGACGTCCCCGCCGACGCCCTGGCGATCACCCGGGTCGACCAGCGGAACATCGAGGGCTGGGCCACGAAGCGGCGCGAGAAGATGGCCGCGATGAAGGCCGCCCGGGCCGCTTCCCGGGACGGGGCGCGCTGATCCGGAGCGGCGTGCCTGGCCGGCCCGGCCGGCCCGGGAGCGCCGCGCCACCCCGCCCCCCCATCCCCGCATCCCGCCGCGTCCGGGCGGGTCCCGCGTTCCGGGCCGGCGGTGCGGGCATTTCCCGACCCGGGACGGCATATTTCTCCCCCGCCCCCGGCGGTGGCCCCGGGACCTCGAGGAGCGCTCCATGTGCGGCATCGTCGGCTACGTCGGTTCCCGTAACGCCGCCCCGATCCTGGTCGGGGGGCTCAAGCGGCTGGAGTACCGGGGCTACGACTCGGCCGGGATCGCGCTGCTGAATGGCGGCGAGTCGTTCACCCTGCGCCGCGCGGTCGGCAAGCTGCGCGAGCTGGAGGCCGTGCTCGAGCGCGAGCCGGTCGGGGCCGCGAAGTTCGGCGTCGGCCACACCCGGTGGGCGACCCACGGCCGCCCTTCCGAGGAGAACGCCCACCCGCACCGCGACCCGCACGACCGGGTCGTGCTGGTCCACAACGGGATCATCGAGAACTACCTCGAGCTGAAGAACGAGCTGCTCGCGGAGGGTGCCGTCTTCCGCTCCGAGACCGACACCGAGGTCGTCGCCCACCTCGTGGCGCGCGAGATGAAGAAGGGAGCGCCGCTCGAGACCGCGGTCCAGGACGTCGCGGCGCGGCTCTCCGGGATCTACGCGCTGTGCGCGATGGCGGTCGACGACCCGGGCAAGATCGTCGGGGCGCGGCTGGGGCCCCCGCTGGTCGCCGGGGTCGGCAAGGGGGAGAACTTCCTGGCCTCCGACCTGACCGCGCTGCTCGAGCACACGCGCGAGATCGTCTTCATCGAGGACCACGAGACGGTCGTCATCACGGAGGACAAGGTCGAGGTCTTCGGGCCCGACCGCGCGCCGCGGCCGCTCAAGGTGAAGCAGATCGCCTGGGACCCGGTGCTGGCCGAGAAGGGCGGCTACCGCCACTTCATGCTCAAGGAGATCCACGAGCAGCCGCGCGCGATCAACGACACGCTGGCGGGCCGGATCTCGCTCGACCGGGGGGAGGTCTTCTTCGCCCCGGAGGAGTTCCCGCTGACCGACGCCGACCTGAAGTCGGTCGGGCGCGTCTACCTGGCCTCGTGCGGGACCTCCTGGCACGCCTCGCTGGTCGGCAAGTTCTACCTCGAGACGCTGGCGCGGGTGCCGGCCGAGGTCGACTACGCGTCCGAGTTCCGCTACCGCGACCCGCTGGTCGACCGCGACACCCTGATCACGATCGTCACCCAGTCGGGCGAGACGGCCGACACGCTGGCCGCGCTGCGCGAGGCCAAGGCGCGCGGCGCTCGCTCGATCGCGATCTGCAACGTGATGGGCTCGACCGCCACGCGCGAGGCGGAGGGGACGATCCTGACCCACTGCGGCCCCGAGATCGGCGTCGCCTCGACCAAGGCCTTCACCGCGCAGCTGACGGCGCTCTACATGATGGCGCTCAGGATCGGCGCGGCGCGCGGCGTGCTGGACCGCGACGCCGTGCGCGACCGGCTGACCGACATCGTCCACCTGCCGTCCTTCGTCGAGCGGACGCTCGAGCTGGACGAGACGATCCAGGCGCTGGCGCGGACCTACAAGGACGCCAAGGACTTCCTCTACCTCGGCCGCGGAGTGAACTACCCGATTGCGCTCGAGGGGGCGCTCAAGCTGAAGGAGATCTCGTACATCCACGCCGAGGGGTACCCCGCCGGCGAGATGAAACACGGGCCGATCGCGCTGATCGACGAGCAGCTGCCGGTCGTGGCGCTGGCCCCGCAGGACGCGGTGTTCGAGAAGATGCTCTCCAACATGGAAGAGGTGAAGGCGCGCGGCGGGACGCTGATCGTCGTCACCACCGAAGGGATGGAGAAGCACCTCGCCGGCAAGGCCGACCACGTCCTGGCCGTGCCCCCCGCGCCGGAGTTCATCACCCCGGCGCTGCTGGTCGTTCCGCTGCAGCTGCTGGCGTACCACATCGCGCTGCTCCGCGGCTGCGACGTCGACCAGCCCCGGAACCTCGCCAAGTCGGTCACGGTCGAGTAGGAAACCGGGGACAGCTTCCGTAAGTCGGCAAGTCGCGCTCTCCGGGGACAGCGACCGTGAGTCGGTAGGCTGGAGAGGGCGTGCGCTGCACGGCCATGCGATTCTCGACCCACCGACCTGCGGTCGCTGTCCGCGGTTTCCGGTCGCTGTCCCCGGTACTCCGTCACGCGAAAGCAACCGTCCGTTCCTCTCCGGCAACCGCTGGCAGGGAGGCGCTCTCGCCGCTCGCGTACAATCGATCCGTCCGCCAACTCACCGGTGGGGAGGATCCCGATGACCCGTCGTTCGCTGCCCTTCGCGGCGCTCGCCTGCTTCGCCTTCGTCGCCGCCGCGCTTTCGTTTCCGGCGTCCGCCGCGGATCCGGCCTCGACCCGGATCTCCGGGGCGGTGGTCAAGGCCGACGGCACGCCGGTCGCCGGCGCGCTCGTCGTGGCGCGACCCGCCGAGCTCCCCAAGCCCCCCGAGGGAGAGGCGAGCGGCGACGCCACGCCGAAGCCGACGCGCCTGCCGGAAGCGAAGACCGGCGCCGACGGCCGCTTCTCGCTGGAGGTCCCCGGGACGCCGCCGGTCGCGCTGCGCGTCGAGGCCGCCGGCTTCGCCCCCGCGACCCGCCGCGACCTGACCGGCGACCAGCCGGTGACGGTCACGCTCGAGGCCGGCCTCGCGCTCTCCGGCCAGGTCTTCGACCGCCGGACCGGGCGGCCGCTGGCGAAGGCCGAAGTCGAGGCGGCCGGGAGCGACGCCTCGGGCTTCTTCGATCCCGACGACGCGAAGCGCTTCCGCGCCAAGGCCACCGCCGACGCCCAGGGCCGCTTCCGCTTCGCCAGCCTCGCGCCCGACCTCTACAGCGTCTCGGCCTCGGCCCCGGGCTTCCGCGCCGCGTCGCGCGACCGGGTGGGGGTCGGGCTGGGCGCCGTCCCCGCGGACGTCTTCCTCTACCTGAAGCCGGGGGTCACGATCCCCGGCCGCGTCGTCGACCGGGAGGGGAAACCGATCGTCAAGGCCTCGGTCTCCGTCCGTCCCTCGGGCGGCCTCCCGAGCAATCTCTCCGACTGGACCGGCGGCGGCGGCGACCTCTACGCCCGGACCGACGACAAGGGGACCTTCGAGCTCGCCGGCGTCCCGGCCGCCCAGGCCTACCTGCTCGAGGTGACGCACGAGGACTACGCCCCGGCCTGGCTCGACGGCGTGCGGGCCGCCGACGGACGGCGGACCGCGCCGGCGACGATCACGCTCGACCGCGGCGTCGCGCTCACGGGCAAGCTGCTGGCGGGCGACCAGCCGTTCGACGGGCGGCTCTCGGTCGAGCTGTCGTACGAGACGCCCGACGACTGGGCCGGCAACCGGCGCACCGTCCGGCGCAGCGGACCGAAGGTGGTCGCGAAGGAAGGGGCGTTCCGGATCGAGCGGTTGCCGACCGGGACCGCCACCGTCGAGGTCGAGCCCAACGGCTACGCGCCGGTGAAGAAGGACAAGGTCCTCGTGCAGGCCGAGCACGGCGCCGACATCGGCACGCTGACGGTGGAGCGCGGCGCGGCGATATCCGGGACGGTGGTCGACGAGGCGGGCAAGCCGGTGGCCGAGGCGGCGGTCGCGACGCAGAGCCTGAGCATGACCGGTGGCTTCGTGCGCCGCGAGTGCACGACCGGCGCCGACGGCGCGTTCGCGCTGGCCGGCCTGCCGGCCGACCGGACCTACGAGGTCACGGCCTCCCACGCCGGCTTCGCGTCGGCCTCGCAGAAGGAGCTCAAGCCCGACGGCGACGCCGTGACCCTGACGCTGCGGGCCAAGGGGTCGGGGACCGTGACCGGGCGGGTCGTCACGGGGAACCCGCCGGTGCCGGTCGCCGGGCTCTTCATCGAGGCGATCCCCAAGGGGGACTCGAGCCCGATGGGGATGATGACCGCGCTCGGGATGGGCGTGGAGAAGCGCACGGTGCACGCCGCCGACGGCCGCTTCACGCTCGAGGACCTGGTGCCCGGCAAGTACACCTTCAAGGTCACCGCGGACGGCCTGGTGCCGGCGCGGATCGAGGAGACGGAGCTGCTCCCGGGCCAGCCGCTCGACCTGGGCGAGATCCGCCTCGAGAAGGGCGCGACCGTCCACGGCCTCGTGCAGGACAAGGGGAGCAAGGCCCCGGTCGGCGGCGCGGCGATCGTGATCGAGGAAGGAGGCGGGCTCGCCGGCATGCTGAAGCAGATGGACCCCAACCAGCGCCCCGCGGCGACGACCGGGCCGGACGGCCGCTTCACGCTGAGCGGGATCGCGCCGGGCCAGGTCGCGCTGCGCGTCGAGTCCGACCGTTACGCGCCGGCCAAGTCGACGCTGGAGATCCAGCCCGGCGTCCCGCCGGCCGACCTGACGGTCGACCTGGGCCCCGGCGGCACGATCGAGGGGATCGTCCGCGACAAGAGCGGCCTGCCGCAGCCCAACTACATGATCACCGCGACCACCGGCTTCGGCGCCAGCCTGCGGATGATCACGTCCACCGACGAGGTCGGGCACTACAAGCTCGAGACCATCCCGCCGGGCGACTACATGGTCGTCAGCATGCCGACCCCGCGCGGCGGCGGCGACGATGAAGATGGCGCGGCCCAGGCCGAGATGATGAGCAAGATGCAGATGCAGTCGGTCAAGGTGGAGGAGGCGCGCACCGCGGTGCTGAACTTCCCGGCCGGCGGCGGCGCGGCGATCACGGTCAAGGGGGTGGTGCGGCGCGGGGGCTCCCCGGTGGAGTCGCGCGTCTTCTTCGTCAAGACCGACGCCTCCAACACGGTCCAGGACCTGGCCTCGACGCAGACCGGCCCGGACGGCAGCTTCGAGGTCCGGCTGGCCGGCGCGGGCGAATACCGCGCGGCGGTGATGCCAGTCGCATCGAAGCCGGGCGACGTCGGGACCAGCGTCCGGTTCACCGTCCCGGACGGCAAGGCGGCGGTCGACCAGGACCTGGTCCTGTCCGAGGCCGAGGTCTCCGGCCAGGTGACCGACCTCGACAGCGGCCAGCCGCTCAAGGGGGCGCGGATCGTCGCGGTCCAGCTCGACGCCGACGGCGAGATCGACGAGCGCACGAGCTCGACCGGCAGCGCGACGACCGGCGAGGACGGGCGGTTCGTCGTGGAGGGGCTCGAGCCCGGCCAGTGGCGGCTCTCGGTGCTGCACGAGGGGCATGGCTCGGAGACGATCGGGCCGTTGACGGTCAAGCCGGACGCCCAGCTCGAGGGCCAGAACGCCGGGCTGCGGCCGGCGCGGCCGATGATCTTCTCGATCAAGGACGAGTTGGGCCAGCCGGTGGAGGGGGCGATGGTGCTGCGGCTCGAACTGGGGACCGCCGGAGCGGGGATCGGGATGGACCTCGGCAGCGACGTCGACGGCCGGGCCCAGGTGCGGAACCTCGCCGACGGGACGTACGACCTGGCCGTGGTCGCCTCCGGGTTCGCCCTCAAGGTGCTGCCGGGCGTGCCGGTCGGCGAGAGCTCGCCCCGCGAGGTCGCCGTCACGCTGCAGCGCGCCCAGCCGGTGACGGTGAAGGTCGTCGACGGCTCGGGCAAGGGCGTCTCGGGGTTGATGGTCGGGGTCAAGGACTCGGCCGGCCTCGACCTCAGCTCGATGCTGATCCTGCAGCGGATCTTCTCGCAGGAGGGCTACAGCCTCGGCACCGACGCCGGCGGCACCGCGAAACTGAGCGGGCTCGAGCCCGGCAAGTACGAGCTGACCTTCCGGCGCGGCACCGACGTCGTGACCCGGCAGTCGGTCAAGGTGAAGGCGGGCGAGCCGACGGTGGTCGAGGTGAAGCTGCCGTAGGCGGGGCGGCCGCGGCGGCGGGCCGGCCGGCGGGGCCGGGCCGCGCCGCCGACCCGCGGCTCCAGCGCTCGAGGCTGCGGCGGATCGCGGGGTCGTCGGGCGCGCGGCGCGCCGCCTGCTGCGCGACCTCGATCGCGTCGTCCACGCGCCCCGCGTCGGCGAGCAGCGCGGCCAGCGCCTTGAGCGCGTCGACCTGCTGCGGATCGACCTCGGCCGCGCGACGCCAGGCGCGCTCGGCCCCGGCGGGGTCGCCGGCGTGGTCGAGCAGCTGGCCGTAGCGGTACCAGCCGAGCGACGAGTCGGGGAAGTCCCGGACGAAGCGCTCGAAGACGCGGCGCGCGCCGGCGGCGTCGCCGGACAGGATCAGCGCCTGCCCCAGCTCGAACTGCACCTCGCGATTGGCGGGGTCGAGCGCCGCCAGCTCCGCCAGCAGCGCGGCCGCGTCCTTCGGCTGGCCCTTCTGGGAGAGGGTCGCGGCGCGGTCGAAGCGGGCCAGGAACTCGAGCCGGTCGTGCGGGTCGACGCGCGCCGGGTCGACCAGCGCGCCGCCGCCGCCCGCCGCGG